>JAFEBC010000577.1 GCA_018266095.1 Deltaproteobacteria bacterium | reverse complement strand
GCGGACTTGGCGGGGCGGACCCCGTGGTACGATCCTGGCGATGCCAAGGCGACCGTTCACTCTCTCGCTGTGCGCGCTGACGCTGCTCCTGGCGGCGCCGGCGCTCGCGACCATCCTGCAGGCGCGGGTCGATGTCGAATCGCTCACGCGCGGCGCGGACGCGGTGGTGCGCGCGCGGGTGGTGCGGCAGGTCAGCCACTATGGCGCGGGCGGGCCGCAGGGGGGGCTCGTGTTCACCACCACGCAGCTCACGCCGCTCGAGTGGTGGAAGGGCGCGCCGGAGGCCGGGGACGTGCTGGTGCGTGCGCCGGGCGGCTCGATCGGCGCCTGGGCGCAGGACGTGCAGGGCGTGGCGCGCTTCGAGATCGGGGACGAGGTGGTGCTGTTCCTGAAGAAGCGCGCCAGCGCGGGCGATCGAGCCAAGGCGCGGACGCGGCAGGCCGCGAGCGGGCTGGACGCGCTGCCGGATCTCTCAGTGTACGAAGTACACCAATGGACCATGGGCAAGTTCGACGTGCGCGCGCTGCCTGAGGCCTCGGGCTTCCGCGCCACGCGGGACCGGCACACCCTCACCTGCCGCAACTGCGGCGGCGAAGCGGACGACGCGCTCTCGCTGGACACCTTGAAGGCGCGCGTGCTGGCGGCGGCGCGCGAGGCGACGCGATGAGCACCGTGTCACCCTCTTGGGTCCGGCTGGCTCGAGCCCTGGCGCGCGTGGCGCTCGCCGTCGCGCTCGCGGCCGCGTGCGTGCCTCTCGCGGCCGCTGCGCATCAGCTCCAGCTCGCGTCCGACAACAAGCCGCTGCGCTGGGGCACGTTCCCGCAGACCATCAAGGTGGTCACGCCTCCTGCGGGCATGGACGTGAGGGGTGCCTTCGCGCCGCTGCCGGCCATCCGCACCGCGGCGCAGCAGTGGCAGGCCATCGCCAACGCGGGCGTGTCGGTGCGCTACGGCGGCGAGCTGCCGCAGCACACGAGCGTGGACCCGCTCAACGGCGAGGTCATCGTCTCCTTCGACGGCGCGGATTTCCCCGGCGACGGGACCATCACCGGCATCACCAAGCTCACGCTCGATCCGCTCGACGCGCACCGCATCGTCGGCGCGCACGTACACCTCAACGCGCGTGACTTCACCTGGGCCACGAGCGGCGCCACCGACGCGCTGGACGTGCAGTCGGTGACGCTGCACGAGCTCGGGC
Source organism: Deltaproteobacteria bacterium (assembly GCA_018266095.1). Taxonomy (GTDB): domain Bacteria; phylum Myxococcota; class Myxococcia; order Myxococcales; family 40CM-4-68-19; genus CAIWCD01. The sequence continues at coordinate 3,400 of JAFEBC010000577.1, read as the reverse complement.
ACTCGCTGGGCATCGCGCACCCGTGCGGCGATCAGAACACGGCGCAGCAGTCGTGCGATTCGGTTCCGCTGGCCATCCGCAACCAGCTCGAGCTGGCGGTGATGTGGCCGCGGATCACCGCGGGCGTGCGGCGCACGTTCGCGCAGGACGATCTCGACGCGGCGGCCGACGCGGCGCCGGTGCTGGTGTCCACTCCGCCACCTGCGCTGCAGGCGATCGCGCCCTCGTGCGTGAAGGGCCTCGCGGGGAACCAGTTCTACGTGACCGCGGAGCTGCAGGGCTCGACGCGCATCGAGCTGCAGTACAACGGCGCCGTCATCGTGGACGCGCCGCTGCACACGGACGCGACGGGGGGCGTGACCTTCCAGGTCCCGAACGACACCACGCTGCCCGCGGGCCTCACCTCGCCGGCGGCCATCGATCTGCTGCTCATCAGCGACCTGACCGACAAGGCCGACGAGAGCATCGCGGGCCTGCACCTGAGCGATACGTGCGCGACGGACGGCTGTACGCACGTGGGCTCGTCTGCGTGGATGCTGCTCGGGCTCGTGCCGTTTCTGTGGCGCAGGCGGGGGCGCACGCAGCCGCAGAGCGCAGCCCCGCGCCGCTCGGGGCGTCGCGCGGCGATGCGGCCGAGCATGATCACGGGCCCGCTGGCGGTGCTGCTGGTGCTCGCGGCCGCCTGGCCCGCGCGGGCCTACAAGCGCTCGGTCAACGCCGGCGGCCTGTGCACCTTCTGGTCGACGCGCGGCCACTCGTTCATGATCGACGCCAAGGGCACGCCGGACGTGCCGCCCGCGCAGGCCTTCGACGCCATCCGCAAGAGCTTCCAGGCGTGGAGCGGCGTGACCTGCCGCGACCTCGTCTTCCCCGACCTGGGCATCAGCGAGAACCCGAGCGATCGCCAGACGGGCTTCGTCGCCGACGGGTTCAACCGCAACCTCGTCATGTTCCGCACCGCCAACTGCGATGCCGGCGCCGTGCCTGCGGGCGACGCGTGCCTCACCGAGGGCGGCTGCGGCAACAAGTACGACTGCTGGGACCACCCGAGCGGCATCATCGCCACGACCACCACGACGTCCAACCGCTTCACCGGGCAGATCGCCGACAGCGACATCGAGGTGAACGACGCCAAGTCGTCGGACGGGAGCAAGTTCACGTTCACGGCGAACGACGGCCCGCCGTGCACGGACCCGTCGCAGGTGAACTGCGTGCACATCGACATCCGCAACACGGTCACGCACGAGGCCGGGCACTCCATCGGCCTCGACCACTCGCTCGACGAGACGGCGACCATGTACGCCACCGCGCCCGAGGGCGAGACGGCCAAGCGCAACCTGCACCCGGACGACATCCAGGCGGTGTGCACGATCTATCCGCTCGGCACCGCGGTGGTGACGTGCCTGGGCGATCCGCTCACGCTGACGCAGACGGGCGCGAGCGATGGCGGGTGCGGGTGCAACGCGCAGTCGAACAATGCGGGCGCGGTGCTGGGGCTCGGGCTGGCGTTCGCGCTGTGGACCGCGCGGCGGCGGGCGCGTCACAGCGGTTTGAACGGCTGAAAAATGCATTAACGCGGAGGCGCGGAGACGCGGAGGCTGCTGGCCCACGACTCTCGATCAGCGCGTTCTGTGATCGAGCGATCGGCCCTGGGGCTTGAGGTCGACCACGTCCATTGGACATCGCTCGCGGAACACGCGCGCGAAATCCTCCGCGTCTCCGCGCCTCCGCGTTGAAAGCTCTTAGACTGCCTCCGTGACCATCGGCTCGCGTGTGGTCATGAGCAGCGCCCCCATGCCGATCGCCAGCACGAGCGGGAACAGCGCGAACACCGTCCCGTGCACCATCCACAGCCCGCCGCCCGCGAGCAGCGCCAGGCGCACGAGCTCGAAGCCCATCGCCCACGAGCGCCGCTCGATGAGCGCGCCCCACGACACGGTCGTCATCACCACCAGCACCGAGCCGCCGATGACGATGTCCATCGGCAGCTTGTTCTGCAGGAGGATGAGGAAGAACGCGCCCGTCATCGTCACCGCGAGCTGCAGGAACAGGTAGCGGCGCAGCGGCGCGGTGGTCTGCGGGTCGTACTTCGCGCGCGTCGCCCGCGTGACCTCGGGCGCGTGCGGCAGCGGCGGCAGGCCCGGCACGCTCCACTCGGGGCCCTTGAACCACACCTTCACCTTGTCCACGAGCGCGGGCGCGCGCACCGAGAGGACGAGCACTTCCCAGTAGCGGTGGAACTGCACCCAGAGCGGCTGGAAGCTGCCCAGCGGCTTGACGAGGCCGTACACCGGCTCCTCGGTCTCCTCCTCGAAGCTGCCGAACATGCGGTCCCAGATGCAGAGCGTGGCCGCGTAGTTCTTGTCGAGGTAGCGCGGGTTGATGGCGTGGTGCACGCGGTGCTGGCTCGGCGTGTTGAAGAGCTTCTCGAACCAGCCGAGCTTCCCGATGAGGTCGGTGTGGATCCAGAACTGATAGAGCAGGCTGAACGACGCGATGGTCGCGTAGACCACCACCGGCACGCCGCAGAGCGCGAGCCAGATGCTGAAGGGCAGGCTGGTGAACGACGAGGTCACCGACTGCCGCAGCGCCACCGAGAGGTTGTACTCCTCGCTCGAGTGGTGCGTGACGTGCGAGGCCCAGAGCAAGTTCACGCGGTGGCTCAGGCGGTGCCACACGTAGTAGCTCAAGTCGTAGCCGAAGAAGGCCAAGAGCCACGGCACCGGATTCGAGAGCTCGAAGCTGACGAAGCGGTGCTGGTAGAGCGCCGCGTACACCGCGAGCAGGCCGGCGGCGGCGAAGATCTGCATGACCTGCATCAGCGTGCCGCTCGACAGGTCGATGAGCGTGTCGGTGAGGCGATAGACGCGCTGGCCCTTGCGGCGGGCGAACCAGAGCTCGATCCCGATGAGGATGAAGAAGAAGGGGACGGCCAGGGCGATGTAGTTGGTCATGGCTCGCGCGGTGTGTGGGTTGCGAAAACGATGACTATTTAGTCACAACATGACGCAGGTGTCAAGGCAGCCTACGTCCGTCGAGTGTCCGAGGGCGAGGGGCGGTGCGTCAGGGAGTGAAAAGTCTCAGACGATTTTGCGGCAGGTCTCAGACGATTTTGCGGCCGCTGATGAGTCAGGGCGTCGCGGACGAGACGAAGACGTTCGCGCGGTCGACGCCGCCCACCGAACCGCCGACGACGAAGAGCGACGTCCCCGAGCCGAGCAGCGCCGCGTCGAGCAAGGCCGCGCCGCCGAGCGGGACCTGGCCGAGCGTGGACCACGTCTCGCCGTCCGGGGAGCTGTAGGTCACGCCCGCGCCGTCCACGATCCACATCTGGTTGCCCAGCACCGCGCCGCTGACCGCGCCCGCGAAGGGCGTCGAGGGCGCTGTGATGGTCCAGTGC
>JAFEBC010000576.1 GCA_018266095.1 Deltaproteobacteria bacterium | reverse complement strand
GTCCCGAGAGGAGCAGCTCCGCGATGCGCGCCCTCTGCGCGGCGTCGCCGCCGAGCTACTCCGCCACTGAGCCGGGGAACGACTGCCCCAGCGCGATCGCCGCCGTCAGGTCGCGCCGCGCCACCGCCCGCTGCAGCGCCGCGGCGCCCTCGAACGTCGACAAGAGGCCGCCGCTCGCCTGCGGGACCATGTTGCGCAGATAGCCCCAGCGCACGAGCGCATCGACATGCGGCTGCGGGAAGTCCTCGCGCTCATCGAGCTGCACCGCGCTCTGGAACGAGATCGCGCTCGCCGCCGAGCGCGGATCGCCCAGCGCCTGCTCCAGCGCGATCGCGGCCTCGTACTGCGCGGGCACCCGCCAGCTCATGCGGCCTCCGGCGCCAACGTCACGCGGCGCTTCCCGCGCACGAACCCGAGCGCGAAGGGGACGCCGCAGACCGCCATCGCCGCGAACACCCAGCCGCCGAGCGGCCGATACAGGTTGAGGAACACGAGCGGCCCCACGATGGTCATCAGATCGGTGAGCGTGCCGAGCACGCCGAACACGCCGCCGTAGGTGTCCTCGGTGCCGAACGCGCGCGCCGCGTGCTTGAGCGTGGCGGTGAAGATGATCGACGACGCGCACACGTACGCGAGATAGGCCGCGCCGAACACGAGCGGCGCCGTGGTCAGCGGCAGGACACCCAAGGACACGAGCAGCGGCACGGTGAGCGCCAGCACCACGCCACGCGGCGTGAACTTGTCCACCAGCACGCCGCCCAGCGCCTGCGACGCGCCGAAGACGATCCCCGTCGCCGCGAACAGCGCGCTGACCCCGCGCACGCCCAGGCCGAGCGTCGGTCCGTGCAGCGGCAAGAGCCCTTGGAAGGCGCTGAAGGTGAGCTTGTTGAAGGCGATCGGCAGGCACAGCGCGAGGAAGCCCGCGGTGGTGGCGAGCGCGACCAGGTTGCGCACCTCCGAGGTCACCGTGCGCCGCCCGGCCACGCGCGGCTCGTCCTCGCCCAGGCCCTGGCCCGCGAGCACGAACGCACAGATCACGACCGACACACCGAGCGCCGCCAGCACCGCCGCGCGCGCGCCTTGATTGGCCAGCGCGCCCGCGATCGCCGGGCCGACCAGGAGACCGCTCGTGCCGATCCCCGACACCGCGCCGATGCGCTTGCCCGAGCCCTTCTCCACGCCGCCGCGCAGCACCAGCGCGAACACCGCCGGATACACGAGGCCCGTGGCCGCGCCCTCGACGGTGCGCACGAACGCGAACCACGCCGCGCCGAGCGGGAACAGGAAGCCCACCAGCGAGAGGGTGAAGAGCAGGACCCCCGCGCGCAGCACCCGCTTGCCGCCCACCGTGTCCACCCACGCGCCGCCCGGCACCTGCGCGCCGATCTTGGCCGCCGCGTACGCCGCATAGACGATCGACAGCGCGCTCGCGCTGCCCGTGTCCGACACGCCGGCCAACTCCGGCAGCAGCGGCACCACCACGCCGTAGCCGAGCGAGACGACGAACAATGCGAGCGCGCACAGGACCATGCTTGGCCTCGCAAGGTAACATGCGGCGCACATGGCATCCCTCCGCCCCGCTCTCCTGCACGCGCTCGGCCACCTCTCGCGAGTGAAGTTCGCCCGTGAGTTCGCGCGCGCAGCGCCCGATCCGCGCGGCACGCAAGAGGCCAAGCTGCGGCAACTGCTCAGCGCGAACGCAGGCACCGAGTACGGCGCGCAGCATGGATTTCAGTCCCTGAAATCACCCCAGGAGTTCGCCCAGCGCGTGCCGATCATGACGCCCGCCGACCTGGAGCCGCTCGTGCGCCGGCAGATGGAGGGCGCGCGCAACGTGCTCACCGCCGAGCCGCCCGTCTACTACGTGCGCACCACCGGCTCCACAGGCGTCCCCAAGCACGTGCCGATCACGCGCGCGTACGTGAACGAGTTCCAGCGCACCGTGCACGTCTCGCTCTTCCACCTGCGGCGGCTCGTGCCCTCGGCGTTCCTGGGCCGCGCGCTGTACTTCGTGGGCTCGCGGCGCGTGGCCAAGGCCCCGGACGGCTGCGATGTCGGCACCATGAGCGGCTTCAACTTCACCGAGATGCCGCAGGTCGTGCGCGCGGTCTACGCGTGGCCGTACGAGCTGTTCGAGGTGCAGGATCTGCGCGCGCGCACGCTCTTGTCGCTCGTGCTCGCGGCGCTCGGCGACGTCTCGCTCATCGCCGGGATCTTCCCCGCGCCCATCGTGTACCTCTTGCGCGACCTGGACGCACAGGCAGGTGTGCTCGCGCGCATCTTGCGCGATGGGAAGCTGCCCTCGGATCTTGCGCTCACCAGCGTGCAGCGCAGCTTCTTCGAAGGCCTGCTCAAGGGTCCGCGCAGGTCGCTCGCGCAGCGCATGGATCGCGCCGCGAGCGCGCCGGAGGGCTCGCGCGTGCCCATCGCGCTGCCGAGCCTGCGCCTCGTGTACTGCTGGACCACCGCCACGGCTGGCCTCTACGTGCCCGAACTGCAGCGCCGCGTGGGCGAGCGCGTGCTCGTGCGCGACGCCATCTACTCCGCGTGCGAGGGCTGGTGCTCCATCCCCATGGGCGAATCCGAGCCCGGCGGCGCGCTCGCCACCACCAGCCACTTCTAC
>JAFEBC010000575.1 GCA_018266095.1 Deltaproteobacteria bacterium | reverse complement strand
CGCGAACACGAGCCACTTCCAGAGCGCCGCGTGCATCACCTCGGTGTCGGCGCCGCGCTGCTGCACGATCACGAGGGCGAGGCCGGTCAGGAGGGCCGGCCCCAGGCACTCGAGCAGGAGCGTCTTCACGCGCGCGAAGATCGGCGCGTCGGTGGGACGCAGGAAGACGGCCGCCACCAGCGCGATCGGGTACTCGGCCACGGTCACGAACACGACCGGCGCCACCAGCGCGTTGAAGGCGCCGCCCAGCACGCTGCCGAACGAGATGAGCAGGTAGAACTCGGTGAGCAGCGCAGGCGCAGGCTTGGTGCGCGAGAGCTCGCGGTGACACAAGAGCGCGGTGAGCCCGAACGCGGACAGATCGACGAGCAGCGAAGCCTGCACCGAGCGCGCCGGCACGATCGCCACCAGCACCGCCAGCGCCACCGCCTGCGCGCCGAGCAGCAGGCGCTTGGGGCCTTCGGAGTCGGCCGGGCCGGCGAAGGCGATGATGTACGTGAGCAGATAGATGGCGAGCGGCAGGATCCACAAGAGCGGGATCGAAGCGACGTCGGTGGCGAGGTGCGCGGTGACGCCCGAGAGCAGGCTCGTCGGCACCGCCGCGAGCGCCATCCAGCGCAGGCGCTGCGGCCAGGTGAGCGACGCCGGTGCGCGGGCAGCCGAGGCCTGGGCCGCAGACGGAGCATTCACGGATGAATCAACGTCATTCAACAGTGAATGATCCGCCGCCGGCGCGCGGATGGCCCGAAGGCCGCACGCCCCCACGCAGAGCAGGAGCAGCGCATAGGCGCCCGACCACGCCGTCGACTGCCGCGAGATGCCGAGCAGCGGCTCGAGCACGAAGGGAAACGCGGCCAGCGCCAGGAAGCTGCCCACGTTGCTCGCGGCGTAGAGCGGGTACGGATTCCGCAGCGGAGACGCGCGCGCGAACCAGCGCTGCAGGAGGGGCGCGTGCACCGACAGCGCCAGCGCGCCCGGACCGGCCATGCGCGCGAGCAGGAGAAGCACCGCGCCCACGCCATGACCTTCGGCGTCGGGCGGATCCGCGGGCAGGCGCAGCGGAAAGCAGAGCGCGAGCGCGAGCAGCGAGACCTGGATCGCCACCTGCGCGCGCACGGGGAGCTTCTGCAGCCGATGCGCGAGCAGATAGCCGCACAGCAGCACCACCTGGAAGAACAACAGGCTCGTCGTCCACACTTGCGGCGTGCCGCCGAACAGCGGCAGCACCAGCCGCGCCACCAAGGGCTGCATCCAGAAGAGGAGCAGCGCGCTCAGCGCAGAAGTGAGGGCGAACAGCACGCGGCCTCGCGATCAGGTGGTGTATTCGGCGTTGACCTGCACGTAGCGGTAGCCGAGGTCGCTGGTCAACACCACCGCGCGGCCCGCGCCGTCCGCGAGCTTCAATTCGAGCCGCACGTCCTCCTGCGCCATCGCGCGCGAGGCCGCGGCGCGATCGAACGCGGTGGGCTCGCCGCTCCTGAACACCTCGATGCCCTGCAGCACGCAAGTCAGCGCGCGCGCGTTCTTCACTGCCGTGGAGTTGCCCACCTGGCTCGTGAAGCGGCCCCAGTTGGGATCGTTGCCGTAGAGCGCCGTGCGCACCAGCGCCGAGGCCGCCACCAGCTTCCCGATCTGCTGCGCCGCCGCGTCGCTCGCGGCGCCCGTGACCTCGATGGTGGTCACCTTGGTGGCGCCCTCGCCGTCGCGGGCGATGAGCCAGGAGAGCCGGTGGGCCACGCGCGTCACGTGCTGCTCCCAGTCGTGCGGCGCGGGCGTCTGGCCGGTGGCGAGCAGGAGCAGCGTGTCGTTGGTGCTGGTGTGCGTGTCCACGTGCACCGCGTTGAAGCTCTGCGCCGCGATGCGCGGGAGCGCCTCACGAAGTTGCCCCGATTCGAGCGCGAAGTCCGTGCCCACGAACGCCAGCATGGTGGCCATGTTCGGCTCGATCATGCCCGCGCCCTTGCAGACGCCGGCCACCTGACCCGCGCCCGCGCCCACGCTCGCCTCCTTGGGGAACGCGTCCGTGGTCATGATCGCCGCCAGGAACCTGCGCCCCGCCTCGACATCGTGCGCCAGCGCGTCGAAGGCCGCGTCGATGCCGCCGCGCACCTTGTCCATCGGCAGCTTCACGCCGATGACGCCCGTCGAGCACACCAGCACCTGCTCGATGGGACAGCCGAGCCGCGCCGCCACCCGCGCGCACATCTCGTGAGCGTCCGCCTCGCCCTGCGCGCCCGTGCACGCGTTGGCGTTGCCGCTGTTCACCACCAGCGCGCGAAAGAGCCCGCCGCTCGCCGCGAGGTGCTTCTTGGACAAGAGCACCGGCGCGGCCGCGAAGTGGTTCTGCGTGAAGATGCCCGCCACCGGGATGCTGCGCTCGGACACGAGCAGGCCGAGGTCTGGATTCCCGCTCGCCTTGATGCCCGCGCGCACGCCCGCTGCGCGCAGCCCTCCCAGCGAGGTCAACGTGTGCGCGGCGGCAGGAAACGACGGGACCTTTGGGACAGGGATGCTCATGCCGCGCTTTCTACAATCATTTTGCCCGCTATTGTGTGCGTCATGAGCGAGCCTGCACCGATCCCTGGCCGTGGCGCCGTCGAACTCATCATCCCCGGACGCGCGCGCGGCGTCGGCAACATCGAGGTCGCGCGGCTCATCCCCGTCGCGGCCCGGCGCGCGGTGGGCCCGTTCGTGTTCCTCGATCACATGGGCCCCGTCGCGCTCCCGCCCGGCCAGCGCTTCGATGTGCTCCCGCACCCGCACATCGGCCTGTCCACGGTGACGTACCTGTTCGACGGCGCGGTGATGCACCGGGACTCCATCGGCAGCGTGCAGTTGATTCGCGCGGGCGAGATCAACCTCATGACCGCCGGCCGCGGCGTGGCGCACTCGGAGCGCACGCCCGAGGAGTCGCTCGCGCAGGGCCAGACCATGCACGGCCTGCAGTTCTGGCTCGGCCTCCCCGCGGAGCTGGAGGACTGCGAGCCTGGCTTCTGGCACCACGCGCGCGAGGAATTTCCTGCGCTCGAGCTCGACGGCGCGCACCTGCGCGTGCTCATCGGCGCGTGGAACGGCCGCGCGTCACCTGTGCAGCATCCGACCTCGCCGACGCTCGTCGAGATCGCGCTGACGCAAGGCGGGACGTTCACGGTCACGAGCGAGCTCGCCGAGTGCGCGCTCTATGTCGTCAGCGGCGCGATCGAGGTCGAGGGAGAGGCGCACGCCACGCACACGCTGCTCATCCGCGCGCACGGCCAGTCGTTCACCGCGCGTGCGCTCACCGACTCGAAGCTGGTCCTGCTGGGCGGCCCGCCGCTCGATGGACGCAAGCACATGGACTGGAACTTCGTGTCGTCGTCGCTCGACAAGATCACCGCGGCGAAGGCCGCGTGGAAGGCGCGGACGTGGCCCAAGATCCCGGGAGATGATCAGGAGTTCGTGCCGTACCCCTCGGCGCGTTAGCCGGAATGCGGGTGCGCCACAAGCCTTCAACGCGGAGACGCGGAGACGCGGAGGTCGTGTACCTCGCCATTGGGTTGACCTGAGGCTCTGGAGGACCTTGCCGTCGCTCCGATCGAGAGCGGGCCAACCCTCCGCGTCTCCGCGTCTCCGCGTTGAAGTTTGTAGAGCCACTCGCGCGCTCCTACTTCAACGCCCGCCACCACGGCGTCAACGTCTCCTGCCGCAGCGGCTCCACCGACTCGCCCAGCCGCGGCGTCAGCACGCGCACCTTCGTGCGCTCCGCCTCCACTTGCAGCCGCTCCGCCGGCTCGTCCCACGCGTGCAGCGCCAGGTTGAACGTGCCCCAGTGCACCGGCAGGAGCGGCCCGCCGCCCAGCATCGCGTGCGCGAGCAGCGCGTTGTCGGGCCCCAAGTGGATCGAGCCCCAGCTCGGGTGGAACGCGCCCACCTCCAGCATCACCAGGTCGAACGGCCCGAGCCGCGCGCCGATCTCCTTGAACTCGTCCGTCAGCCCCGTGTCGCCGCTGAAGAACACCTTGTGCTTCTCGTCCTGGATGAGGAACGACGACCACAGCGTGCGGTTCCTGTCGTGCAGCCCGCGCCCCGAGAAGTGCTGCGAGGGCGCCGCCGTGAACTTCACGCGCCCGTCCGGCACCGACGCGCTCTCCCACCAATCGAGCTCGTGCACGTTCTTCTTGTCCACGCCCATCGCCTCGAGCCGCGCGCCCACGCCCAGCGAGGTCACGAACGGCACGCCTCGCCTCGCCAGCTCCTTCACCGTCCACGCGCACAGGTGGTCGTAGTGATCGTGCGAGAGCAGCACCACGTCGATCGGCACCTGCGCGAGCTCCATCGGCGGCGCGTGGAAGCGCTTGGGCCCCGCGAACTGCAGCGGCGACGCGCGCAGGCCGAACACCGGATCCGTCAGCACCCTCACGCCCGAGAGCTCGAGCAGCACCGTGCTGTGCCCGAGCCACGTCGCGCGAAAGCCCGTCTCCGGCGCCTTGGCCAGCACCGGCCGCGGGTCGAGCAGCGGCAGCTCCTTCTTGGGCGCGCGCTCCTGGCCGCCGAACGCGTACTCGCCCAGGAGCGGAAACGGGTTCTTCAGATCCGGCTTGGCGCCGCTCTTGTTGTGGAAGCCGTTGCCGCCGAACTGCTTGGACGCCTGAACGCGCTCGCCGCGCAGACCGTCGAGGAGACCCACCAAGGAGTTGTGCATCCGCCGAGCATAACGCGGCGCGGGTGTGGCGCACGCCGCACGATCCTGCAACGCGCGCGCAACAACCGCCCCCTCGCGTGAGAGCGATCTCACGCGGTCCTGCATCGAACGTCTGAGGTCACATCTCTCACAGACGGTCGCAGCATGGCCACCGGCGCGCGTTCAGAGGAGGTTCGCGCCGCCACCGCTCGCACACCTCGATCGCACCCGTGAGGATCCCATGCGCTCCCGCTTCCTGCTCGCGCTCCCCACCGTGATGCTCGTCGCCTGCGCGGGAGGAGAGCTGGGCCTGACTGGCTCCGCGTGCACGACCGACAACGACTGCGATCCCGGCGACGTCTGCAGCGGCGGCGAGTGCGCGCAGGCCCTCTCGGTGAGCGGCGTCATCGGCCTCTCTCCCAAGGCCGCGGCGGTCGACACCGAGGTGGGCGTGAAGCCCTCGGCGGTGACGTTCACCATCACCAACCTCGACAAGACGAACCACAACGTCCACGTCGTCTGCACCGGCAGCCTCGTGCCCACTCCGGCCACGGTGCAGTTCGCCAGCAAGGCCACCGCGAACGTCAGCGTGCAGGCGCCCGCGCCGGCCGTCGACGGCACGAGCAACGCGACGTGCAACCTCAACTCCTCGAGCGGCGCCACCACCTGGGGCACGTTCACGCTCACCGTCTCCACCAACGGTCCCATCGACGCCGGCACGCCTGACGCGGGCCACACCGATGGCGGCGGCACCGACGCGGGCTCGACGGACGCGGGCACGCACGACGGCGGCTCGGGCGACGCGGGCACGCACGACGGCGGCTCGGGCGACGGCGGCTCGGGCGGCACGGACGCCGGCAGCGGCCCCATCGGCCCCACCGGCGGCACGGTCGATCTGCTCGACTTCGTCATCACCGGCGACACGCGCCCGCCCACCTGCCAGGGCCTCGCGCAGTACCCCTCGTCGGCGCACGCGCAGATCGTGAAGTCCATGGCCTCGGTGAAGGCGCAGTTCGCCATCGACCTCGGCGACCACATGTACGTCTGCGACAACGTCCTCGCCGACGCGCAGGCGCAGATGAACCTCTACACCAGCGCGCTCGCGAACTTCCCCACGCCGTTCTTCATGACCATGGGCAACCACGAGTGCAACGTCGGCACCGACTGCTCCGCGCACACCACCGACGCGAACTACACCGCCTACCTCGGCGCGCTCAAGAGCGTGTCGCGCGAGACGCTCCCGTACTACGCGCTGCAGATCGAGACGCGCCTGGGCCGCGCCACCGTGGCGGTCATCGCCGACAACTTCTTCGACGCCACCGCGCAGAGCTGGCTCGAGAGCACGCTCGCCGACGCCGACGCGAACTCCAAGTACACCTTCATCGTCAAGCACCACCCGGTGACGGGCTCGCGCACGGGGCCGACGGGGCCGCTGACCGTGCTGCAGAAGCACAAGTACTCGCTCATCCTCACCGCCCACAACCACAACTACTCGCACGACACCTCGAGCTTCAGCGGGCGCAGCGTGGTCTGCGGCCTGGGCGGCGCCGACACCTCGCACACCGGCTTCTGCCGGGTGCAGCAGCAGGCCGACGGCAGCTTGAAGTTCACGCACTACGACGCCTCGGCGAACCCCAGCGACACCTGGTCGGTGACGGCGCGCTGACCGCGGCTCGCTCGACTCCCTGCTAGATTCGCCCGCCATGAACCTCCTCCTGGTGGGCGCCACGGGTCTCGTGGGGCAAGACGTCGTCAAGCAGGCCCTGGCCGATCCGCGCGTCACCCGCCTCATCGCGCCCACGCGCCGTCCGCTCCCCGCGCACGAAAAGCTCGAGAACCCCATCGTCGACTTCGACGAGCTCCCCGCGGACGCGCCGTGGTGGAAGGCCGACGCCGCGCTGTGCACGCTCGGGACCACCATCAAGCAAGCGGGCTCGCAGGAGGCGTTCCGCAAGGTGGACTTCGAGTATCCCCTGACGGTCGCGAAGCTCACGCTGGCCGCCGGCACGCCCGCCTACGCCATCGTCACCGCGGTCGGCGCCAACGCGAAGTCGAGCGTCTTCTACAGCCGCACCAAGGGCGAGGTGGAGGACGCCATCGCCGCGCTCGGGTTCAAGAGCTTCGCCAAGGTGCGCCCGTCGTTCCTCAAGGGCGGCGAGCGCGTCGTCCCGCGGCCCGGGGAGAACGTGGGCCTCAAGGTGATGACCGCGCTGAACTTCCTCGTGCCCAAGCGGTACAAGATCGTGGAGACCGCCGCCGTCGCCCGCGCGCTCCTCGCCTGGGCGCTCGAGCCCAAGCCGGGCGTGTGCATCATCGAGAATGAGGAGATGCGCTAGGGAACTTCAGAAAACTTCAACGCGCCTCCGCGTTCAAAGCTTTTGTAGCGGAAATGTCATGACCACATGGTCATCAAAACCCCTCTGTTTCCGCCTCTTTTCATCTCCCTCCCTCGGATCCTCGACCGACGCCCCGCGTCGCCGCTCCCCTGTAGGGTGCCCTCCCGCGCCCAAGTCTCGGACGCGAAGCGAAGGTGGGAACATGAGTCGCTCGCTCTCTCTCCAGCTCGTGACCTGCGCCGCGCTCGTGCTCTCCGCGTGCGGCGGCAACAAGCTCAAGCAAGTCGACAACCTCACGGTGCAGATCACCTCACCCGGCG
>JAFEBC010000574.1 GCA_018266095.1 Deltaproteobacteria bacterium | reverse complement strand
CGTCGCCTGGGGCCTGCACGCGCTCATCGGCGACCACGTCTCGTTGTTCACCGACTTCGCGCTCGGCACGCTGGTGGGCGGCGTGGCGTACGTGGCGGTCTACTACTGGCTGCGGAAGCTGCGCGAGGGCCGCTGAGCCGCTCGCCCGCGCGCGCGTCGAGGAGTACGTTCGTTCCATGCGCGTCCACTCTGGCCTGACCGTCGCCCTCGCCCTCGTGCTCACGTCCTGCGTGCCTCCGGAGTCCGCGCATCCGCTCTCGGCGCCAGAGTCCGCCAAGGCCGACAAGCGGCTCTCCGGCCTGTTCACCTCGCACCTCGACGGTGTGCTGGTGACGCTCGAGCTCGTGCCCAAGACGGGCGCGCTCGTGGACCTCGTGCTCACGGGCACCGACAAGGACAAGGGCGCGTCCGTGCTCGCGTTCGAGGCGTTCCCCACGATGCTCGCGGGCAAGTCCTACCTGAACCTGCGCGCGAAGACCTTCAAGGGCCCCTACGCCGACGGCGCCGAGGTGGCCGAGAAGTACATCTTCGCCAAGTACGAGTTCGGCAAGGACGGCGCGCTGACGCTCGCGATCATGGAGGAGGAGCCGGTGAAGGCGGCCATCGACGCGAAGAAGCTCGCGGGCACGGCGGGCGAGCGCGCGCTGCAGCTCACGGCGTCGAGCGAGGAGCTGGCCGCGTTCGTTCAGGGAGCGGACGCGAAGGTGCTGTTCCGGAAGTTCGCGGTGTTCCGGAAGATCGCCTCAGTGGTCGAGCGCCGCTGACGGACGGCGCGGATACGCATGGCCACCGGCCGCGCGCGCGTGCGCAGGCCGCGGGAGGTGGTCCACGATCCAGGTCTCGAGGAGCTCGGCGATCGCGGCCTCGCGGCTCTCTGCATGGGCGGAGGGGGCCACTCCACCCAGCGTCACCAGCGTGGCGTCGCGCGGGAGCTGCACCAGGAGCTCGCGGGCGGCGCAGGTGCGCACGTCGTCCGTCACGTCGACCACCAAGAGACACGGCAGCTCCAGACCGCCGAGCGAGACGTGCTCGAGCGAGGGCGAGGAGCGCGCGACGACCGCGAAGTAGTCGCGCGGACACGACGCCGCGGCCAGGAGCGCTGCGGCCCCAGCGTCGCCCTCGCCCACCAGCACGACGGGCAGCTCAGGGTGGAACCGGTGCAGCCACTCGCGCGCGGCGGCGATGCGGCCCACGAGCGACCACACGTCGAGCGGCACTGCGTCCTCCAGCGACTCGTTCAGCTCGCGCAGCCCCACGGTGATGGCCCCGAGCCCGCGCCGCCGCAGCGTGCGCGCCAGCTCGATCTCGGACTGCGAAGGCATGGCGATCGAGTGATCGCCCACGAGCAGCGCGATCGCGGGCGGCGAGTCGAGCCACACGAAGCGGTCGTTGGCGGCCTGGAGGAAGAGCTCGTCTTGGGTGAGCGGGCCGGGCGAGGTGGGGACCTGGTACACGACGCTGGTCATGGGCTTCTCCTGAGCTTGAGGCCTGGCCTCGAGTGGGCGTGCGATTTCCGGGCCAAGGCGCGTCAGAGCGATGACGCGAGGTGCGCGTCGAAGGGAGCGCAGCGCGTGCGGCGCGGGGCGCAGGATTTGCGTCACTCGAAGCGCAGGGCTTCGATCGGATCCAGGCGCGAGGCCTTGCGCGCGGGGTAGAGCCCGAACACCACGCCGACCGCCGCGCTGAACCCGACCGACATCACGATCACGTCTGCGTGCACCAGGAAGGGCCAGTGATACAGGCGCGCGAGCTGGGCCGCAGCGAAGAGGCCGAACAAGATGCCCACGGCGCCGCCCGCCAGGGAGAGCGCGAGCGCCTCACCCAGGAACTGCGCGAGGACATCCCACGAGCGCGCGCCGACCGCGATGCGCACGCCGATCTCCCGCGTCCGCTCGGTGACGCTGACGAGCATGATGTTCATGATGCCGATGCCGCCCACGAGCAGCGACACGGTGGCGATCGCCGCGAGCAGCGTGGTGAGGATCTGCGTGCCCTGCTCTTGCGCGCGCGCCACCTCGGCGAGGTTGCGTACGGAGAAGTCGTCGTCGCTCCCTGGCGCGAGGCGATGCCGATCGCGCAAGAGGCTCTCCAGCTCGGCCTGCGCGCGGCCCGTGTCGCGCTCGCTCATCGCGCTGACGAACATCGAGCCGGCGATGAACTTGCCGAGGCCGGCGGCGATCTTGCTGCTGTAGGTCGTGTACGGCGTGACCAGCGTGTCGTCGTAGTCGGAGCCCATCGGCGACTGGCCCTTGCCCTCGAGCACGCCCACCACCAGGAAAGGGATGGCGCGGATGCGCACCGTCTGGCCCACGGGATCCGCGGCGCCGAAGAGGTTCGTCACCACCGTGCGGCCGAGCACCACCACCTTGGCCGAGGACTCCACCTCGTCCTCGCTGAACATGCGGCCGCTGCTCGCTCTCCAGTTGCGGATGGTGAAGTACTCGGTGCTGGTGCCGATGAGGCCCGTGGTCCAGGTCTGCTCCTCGCTCTGCACCACCACGCCCGCGCGCATCACCGGCGCCGCCGTGCGCACGGCTTTGAGCTCGGTGCGCACCGCCGCGAGATCGCCCCAGGTGAGCGTGGCCTGGCTGCCGAAGCCGCCGCGCATGCCTCCAGACGACGCCGAGCCCGGCATGACGATGAGCAGGTTCGTGCCCATCGACTCGAACGTCTCCTCGACGCGCCGCTTGGCGCCCTCGCCGATGGCCACCATGGCGATGACCGCGCCCACGCCGATGACCACGCCGAGCATGGTGAGGAACGAGCGCAGCTTGTTGCGCAGGAGCGCGCGCGTCGAGAGGCGGGCGATGGACAAGGTGTTCATGCGACACGCTCCAGCGGCGTCGGGATGCGCGCGCGGACCGGCGTCTGGCGCTCGTCGGTGATGATCGCGCCGTCGCGCATGGTGAGCACGCGCGCAGCGCAGCGGCCGATGTCGGCCTCGTGCGTGACGAGCAGGATGGTGATGCCCGCGGCCGAGAGCTCCTGGAAGAGGGCCATGACCTCCATGCTGGTGCGCGAGTCGAGCGCGCCGGTGGGCTCGTCGGCGAGCAGGAGCTTGGGATCGTTCACCAGCGCGCGAGCGATGGCCACGCGCTGCTGCTGCCCGCCCGAGAGCTGGTTGGGCTGGTGCTGCGCGCGCTCGCCGAGGCCCACGCGCGTCAGCGCACGCAGCGCACGCTCGGAGCGCTCGGCGGCGGAGGTGACGCCCGCGTAGAGGAGCGGCAGCTCGACGTTCTCCTGCGCGCTGGTGCGCGCGAGCAGGTTGAAGTGCTGGAAGACGAAGCCGAGCCGCTCACTGCGGATGCGCGCGAGCTGATTGCGGCCGAGCGTGCTCACGTCCTCGCCGTCGAGCAGATAGCGGCCGCTGGTGGGGCGGTCGAGGCAGCCGATCACGTTCATCAGCGTCGACTTGCCGGAGCCCGACGCGCCCATCACCGCCACGAACTCGCCCTGCTCGATCTGCAGCGACACGTCGCGCAGCGCGGGGACCTCCTCGTCGCCCATGCGGTAGAGCTTGTGGACGTGCGCAAGCTGGATGAGCGGGGCCATCGCGCGCCTCTAGTTTCCGCGGGCGGGCTGCGCCGGGATGGCTTCGGTGACGAGCTGATCTCCGGGCGCCACGTTGCCTTCGACCAGCTCGGTGACTGTGCCGTCGCTGACGCCGGTGCGGATGGAGACGGCTTGGGGCACCTCGCCGCGCAGCACCCACACGAGGCGGCGCTCGGGGACGGTGGGCACGCCCGCGAGCCACGCGGCAGGCGGACGGAAGCGCAGCGCCGCGTTGGGGATCCGCACCACGTCGCGGCGGTCGGCGTAGACGACGCTCAGGTTCGCGGTCATGCCCGGCTTGAGCTTGAGGGCCGGGTTGGCCACGTCGATCACTGCGTCGTAGGTGACCACGCTCTGGATCGTCTGCGGCGAGTTGCGCACCTCGCGGATGGCGCCGCGGAAGGTCTCACCCGGATAGGCGTCGACGGTGAAGCTCGCGGCCATGCCTGGCGCGAGGCGGCCCACGTCGGCCTCGGGGATGTTCGTGTCCACGGCCATCTCGCGCAGATCGCGGCCGATGAGGAACAAGGTCGGTGAGGCGAACGAGGCGGCCACCGTCTGACCCACGTCCACGTTGCGCGTGATCACCACGCCGTCGATGGGCGACACGATGGTGGTGAAGGCGAGGTTGAGCCGGGCCTGATCGAGCGCGGCCTGCGTCTGGGCGCGTGCGGCGCGCGCGGCCTCGAGCTGCGCTTCGGCCACGCGGGCGGCGGTGTCGGCGCTGTCGGAGTCGGCCTGCGAGATGAGCCGCTGCGAAAGGAGCGAGGCCTGGCGGCTGGCGAACCGGCGCGCGTCGGCGAGCTGGGCCACGGCCTTGTCCACGCCGGCCTGCGCGCTCGCCTGATTCGCGCGCGCTTGCTCGACGGCGGTGCGGAACAGGCGCGGGTCGATGCGCGCGATCATCTGCCCGCGCTTGACCTGCGTGTTGAAGTCCGCGCCCAGCGTGAGCACGGTGCCGGAGACCTGCGTGCCGACCTGGACGGTCACCAGCGGATTCACGGTGCCGCTCGCGGTCACCCGCGCTTGGATGGGCCCGCGCGTGACCTGCGTGCGCTCGAACTGGAACTGCGCCGTGCGCGACGACCCGCGAAGGCGCGCGACGCCGAACACGAGCCCGCCCACGGCGAGCGCGAGGACAATCTCGAGCACGACGCGGCGGCTCGGGTGGAAGAGCGGGTTCGGCAGGTGCGCAGAAGCCGTGTGCGTGGCCATGCGCGAACGTGGTGCAGCGGGCGTGCCAGCGCGCACGTCACCGGCGTGAGAGGCGGCTCCGGCGACCGCGCGCAAAACCTGCGTGACTGCCCACTGCGGCGCGCGGCTTGCGCGTCAGGGATGAGCCTGCCCGACCAGCTTCTTCGCCTTCTCCAGCGCCTCCCCCACCGGCGCCACCACGTCCGGCTTCACGCCCACGCCCTCCCAATTCGTCCCCGTGAACGGGCTCCTCACCGTGCCCACGGAATTGCTGAACGCGAACTCTCCCGCCACCCGCGTGAACTCATTGTGGTTCGCGCCGCCCGCCGTCGTCTCACCCACGAGCGTCGCGCGCTTCAGGCCCTGCAGGTCGTACGAGAACTCCTCCGCCGCAGACGCGGTGCGGCCCGAGGTCAGCACGAAGATCGGCGTCTTCTCCAGATGCACGCCGTCCACCTTGTACGTGACGGAGTCCCAGTGCCGGTCGAGGAACGTGTTCTCCAGCACCTTCACGCCCGGGGGCACGAAGTGGCTCAAGAGCTCGAGCACGCTGTCGCCGTCGCCGCCGCGGTTCGTGCGCAGGTCGAAGATGAACGCCTTGGCCTTCGCCAGCGGCTCGAGCATGTGCGCGTAGGCGGCGCGCGTCTCGCTGCTGTCCGAGGGGAAGCCGTCGAGCTGGATGACGGCCACGCCATCGGCGAGCTCCGCCTTCACGATGCCGAAGTGGTGCGCGCGCGCGTCCGCCAGCTCGGCCGCGCTCGGGGGCGCGTTGGGATCGAAGGTCTGATCGAGCATGCCCGCGTCGATCATCTCCACGGGATAGACCGCGAGGTGCTTGTCGTGCAGCTCCGCGCGCAGGTCGGCGGTCAGGTGCTTGGCGAGCGCGAGCTTGTCGGGATCCTTCGCCAGCGTCTGCGGCGTCCACAGCGCGCGCAGCTTGGGCACGGCGGCCGCGGCCTTGTCCTTGAAGACGTACTTGGCGGCGAGACGTGCGAGCACGGCGTCGGCGAGCTGCTGGCGCTTCACGTCATCGAGCGGCGCGGCGGGTGCAGCGGCTGCGGCGAGGAGCAGGGACACGACAGCGAACATGGACTCTCCAAAGAGCGCGGGTTCCTCTAGAGATACGGACGACACGCGCAGGTGTGACCTTCATGAACGCAGGCCTGGCGCCGAACCTTCCCGTCGCCGTCACGATGTGTGAAGACAAAGCATGATCCGCGTCATCTACTTCGTCTCCGACACCAGGAAGTCCGCGGCCTTCTACCAGCGCGCGTTCGGCGCCAGGCGCATGAAGCCGCCCGAGGCGCAGGACTACGCCGCCGACGAGTGGATCCAGGTGCGCACGGGCGCGGTCGAGCTCGCGTTCCACAAGCTGCGGGGGCCGGCGCCGAAGGGCAAGCAACAGGACGAGCTGTTCAAGCTGGTGTTCGGTGTGCCGGACGTGAAGCGCAAGCGGGCGGCGCTGGTGAAGCAGGGCGTGGAGATGACCGACATCTGGCCGCTCGCCGGCGGCGGGTCGATCTGCGACGGATGGGACCCGAACGGCGTGCGCTTCCAGATCGCGGACACGCGCAAGCAGCCCAAGCAGCCCAAGAAGCGCAAGAAGCGCAAGGCGCGCTGACGCCGAGGCCCGCTGACGCACGAGGCGCTGACGCACGAGGCCCGCTGACGCTCAAGGCTTGCACGCAGGCATTCCCGCCGCGCTGCACGCGGGCGCGCCCGTGCCCGCGAGCTTCGCCTCGACCCACTGCAGCGCAGAGGCCACGTTGCGCCCGACCACGTCCGTGTGCTGCGCGGGCGAGTCCACGCACACCTGCACGTTCGCGCCGTCCGCGCGCAGCTTGTCGAGGTTGCACGCAGCCTCCTCGGCGGGGTCCATCACGATGTCGTTCAGGCCCTGCGTGTAGAGGATGGGCGCGCCCGCGGCGTCGGCAGTGAGGATGTTCTCGGTCAGGAATTCGTGGAACGCGCGGCCATTCCCCGTGCACGCGGGATCGCTCGTCGACGACTGCGCGCACGCGAGGAGCGCGGTGCGGAACGCGGGCTCGAAGAGATCGCCCACGTGCGGCGCGAAGGTCTGCACCGACGCGCCCATCGCCACCAGGCACTGCGTCTGCGCGGCGCCCTCGAGGTTGTCGGCGTTGCTCGCGGGGAAGGCCGCGCCGCCCGAGGTGACGCCGACGTGGTTCATCTGCCACGCGTACTGACGCATCACGTAGACCGTGGGTTTCGACACGCCGGTGAGGATGGTGAGCTCGGTGGGATTGCTCAGCGCCTGCACGTACGCGAACGAGTCGAGCCGCGTCTGCCACTGCGCCGCGAAGACCACGACCGCCACCACGTCCCCGTCGGCGCCGTACGCGCGCGCCAGCGCCTGCGCCGAGAGCACCGCGCCGCCACCCTGGCTGAAGCCGACGAGCACGATCTGGTTCGAGAATGCGCCCGGAATCAGCTTGCGCAGCGCGCGTGCGGCGTCGAGGACCGAGTGCGCGGTGTCGGGATTGTCGAGGTAGCCCTGCGTGCCGTCGTTGCCGAGGCCGGCGTAGTCGGGCGCGATGACCGCGTAGCCCTGGGACGCGAAGGGGATCGAGAGCTCGGCGTTGCCGGTCGGATCCTTCGAGGGCGCGCAGGTGGTGCCGAGGCCATCCGAGCCGTGCGCGGTGACGACGATGGGCAAGGGCGTGCTGCGCTGCGACTGCGGGAGGAACACGCGCGCGGTGCCCAGGCCCTCGATGTGCTCCGCGCGGGTGGTGCGGTACGAGAGCCGGAAGCTGTGCGTGGCCGACGCGGGCGTGACGTGCATGACGCCCTTGCCGGAGAGCTGGCTGGCCTCGTCCGCGGTGGAGAGCTGCGCGTCGGGGGCACAGCGCACGATGTCGCCGAGGTGGTCCTGCGAGAGCGGTGGGAGGCCCGTGGGCGTGAGGTAGATCGAGTCGAGTGAATCGCCGCAAGGAATGCCGGGCGCTGCGGCGCTCGCGAAGCCTGCATCACCGGCATCGGTCCCGGCGTCCGCACCCGCATCGCTCCCCGCATCCAGGCCCGCGTCGGTTCCCGCATCGCCAGCGTCGATGCCTGCGTCACCCGCGTCCGCTCCCGCGTCCGAGCCGGCGTCCTGTTGAGCAGCGTCGGCTACGTCGCCCGGGGTGGCAGCCGCGCACCCGGTACAGACGAGCGCGGCGAGGACGAGAGCGCGCATGTCGAGAGCGTAGCCGATCGCATGCAGTCGCGCGCGGAGCTCAGGCCACCTTCGCCGCGGCAGACACCGGCGCGGCAGGCAGGGGCCTCTGATCCTCCCGCAGCCACAGCGCGAACCGCGCGTGCACGCTCGCCGCGTGCTCGCTCGCCGTCTCCTCGCGCCAGCTCGACGTGTCGATGGGCTCCTTCACGTCCACATCGAGCGTCATCGGCGTGAAGCCGAACTCGTTCATCTTCCAGTTGCGGTGCGCGCCGTGGATCACCACCGGCACCACCGGCAGGCCCGTCGCGATCGCCAGGTGCACGAAGCCCTTCTTGAGCGGCTGCAGCCGGCCGTCCTTCGAGCGCGTGCCCTCGGGCATGATCCAGATCGACAGGCCGTGCTGCTTCACGAACTCGCCCGTGCTGCGCAGCGCCTCGATGGCGCGATCCTTGTTCTCGCGGTCGAGCATGAGGTGGCCCGAGAGCCACGCGAGCTGGCCGAAGATGGGCAGGCGCAACATCTGCTTCTTCATCACGCCGCAGCCGCCGAAGGGGCACAGCCAGATGCAGAGGAAGAGATCGAGCGTGGACGCGTGGTTGGCGACGTAGATGGCGGGCCGCTTCGAATCGAGGCGGCTCGCGTTGGTGACGTTCGGCGTGGCGCCCGCAAGGAAGACGATGCTGCGGCCGACGATCTTTCCGTAGAGGTTGCACGCCTTGATGCGCGCCACGCGCCAGGGCAGGAGGGGCAGGGCCACGAGCACGAAGACGAACGAGCCCGCCAGGAACACGACGGCGCCGAGCGCGAGCCGCAACAGGGAGAGAACGGAGTTCACGCGCGCGAGTGTACGCGCGATGCGTCACGGAGGCGTCATGACGCTTGCAGAGGGCGGCGAGCATCGGAGCGGCGAGCATCGGAGCGGCGCGCGGGCCGGTCAGCGGTCGCCGAGCTTGTGCTTGCGCAGGAGCCGATACATCGACACGCGATCGATGCCGGCCTCGAGCGCTGCCGCGGCCACCTTGCCCTGGTGCTTCTGCAGCATCGCTTGCAGATAGCGCTGCTCGAAGGCCTCCAGCGCGCGGCGGCGGGCCTCGGCGTAGAGGCCGGTGTCGGGCGGCGGCGCGGAGGTGTCGGCCGGAGTCGCGGCGTTGGCGTCCTCGAGCGGGAGCGCCTCCTGGAACACGAGGCAGCGCTCGAGGTGGTTGCGCAGCTCGCGCACGTTGCCCGGCCAGGCGCCCAGCGCGAGGCGATCGATGAACTCCTGCGTGCGCAGCGGCGCGGCTGCCTCGGGCGTGGCCCCCAGGCGCGCGAGGAGCTGCTCCACGAGCAGCGGCAGATCCTCCAAGCGCTGGCGCAGCGGCGGCAGGCCCACGCGCAGCACGGCCAGGCGGAAGTAGAGGTCGCTGCGGAACGCGCCCTGGTTCACCGCGCGGCGCAGATCGCGATGCGTGGCCGCGATCACCCGCACGTCGACCACGCGCTGCTGGTTCTCGCCCACGCGCTTGATCTCGCGGCGCTCCAGCGCGCGCAGGATCTTGGGCTGCAGATCGAGCGGCAGCTCGCCGATCTCGTCGAGGAACAGCGTGCCGCCGTGCGCGGCCTCGAAGGCGCCGATGCGGGTGGCCACGGCGCCGGTGAACGCGCCCTTCTCGTGTCCGAAGAGCTCGCTCTCGAGAAGGTTCGCGGGGATGGAGCCGCAGTCGACCACCACGAGCGGCTTGTCCTTGCGCGCGCTGGAGTTGTGGATGGCCTCGGCGGCGCCCTCCTTGCCGGTGCCCGTCTCGCCCTCGATGAGCACGGTGGCGTCGCTCGCCGAGACGCGCTCGAGCAGCGCGAAGGCCGTCCGCATCACCGCCGACTGGCCCACCAGCGAGCCGAACTGGCGCCGCTCCGAGACGGGCAGCGCGATGACGTCGGTGCCGAGCTGGAACTGCAGCGCCGCGCCGCCCAGCCGCACGATGCTCCCGGGCCGCAGCCAGGCCTCGAGGACGCGCAGGCCGTCCACGGTGGTGCCGTTGCGCGAGTCGAGATCGCGCACGCGCGCGCCGGTGTCGTCGAGCAGGACCTCGCAGTGGAAGCGCGAGACGGTCGGGTCGTCGATGACGATGTCGTTCGAGGGGTGCGCGCCGATGGCGCAACGGTCGAGCGACGACTCCCACGCCAGCCCGCGGCGCGGCCCCTCGGCCACCACCATGCGGAAGCGGCGCACGACCTTGCCGGTGCCTTCGGCGTGCGGCAGCGGCGCGGTGTGGGTGACGGCGGGATCGATCACGAGTTCGAGCAGTATGACACGGGCCTGATAGAGTTGGACTCGCCCGCGCGGGCCTCCGATGGACGACTCCCACTCCACGCCCGATGGGCTCCGCGATCGTGTGCTCGGCGACTTCGTGCTGCGCGAGCGGCTGGGTGAGGGAGGCTTCGGCGCCGTGTACCGCGCGGAGCAGCCGCGGCTCTCGCGCGAGGCGGTGGTCAAGGTGCTGCGCGCGCGGCACGTGCACAACGCGGAGGCGCGCGAGCGGTTCGTGCGCGAGGCCCGGCTGGCGGGGCGCTTCGAGCATCCGTTCGCGGCGCACCTCTACGACAGCAACGCGGAGCCCGACGGCACGCTGTGGATCGCGATGTAGCTGGTGCGCGGCGTGCCGCTCGATGCGTGGCTGCGGGAGCGCGGGCCGATCCCGTTCGCGCGCTTCGTGCCCTTCTTCGAGCGCATCTGCGAGGTGGTGCAGGCCGCGCACGAGCGCGGGATCGTGCACCGCGATCTCAAGCCCGCGAACGTGATGGTGGTGGAGACGGCGGGGCGGCTCTCGCCCAAGCTGCTCGACTTCGGGCTGGCGAAGCTCGGGGACGAGCTCGGCGCGCAGGAGGCCGACGCGCGGCCGGAGGGCGGGCTCGGAGCGGGGCTTGCGCCGCACGGGCCGCAGGGTCAGCTCATCGCGGCGCCCGCGGTGCAGGAGCCGCCGGCGCTGATCGAGCCGGTGGCGCTGTCGACCGGGCCGATCTCGTTCTCGACCGAGGCGCACACGCCCGACGCGGGCGCGCACACGCAGGAGCTCTGGCAGGGCTCTCGTCTGGGACGGGCGCTGGGCACGCCGGCGTACCTCGCGCCGGAGGCCTGGCTCGACACGGGCGCCGCGGGGCCGCCGGCCGATCTGTACGCGCTGGGCGTGCTGGCGTGGGAGGCGCTCTCGGGCAAGCCGCCGTTCACGGGCGACGTGGACACGCTGGCGCGGGCGCACCGCGACGCGCTCCTGCCGCCGCTCCCGCCGTCGCTGCCGGAGTCGCTCGGGCCGTTCTTCGCGCGCGCCCTGGCCAAGGATCCGCGTGCGCGCTTCACCTCGGCGACGGCGCTCGGACAGGCGCTGCGTGAGTCGGTGTCGCCCCGGCGGACGAGGCTGCGGGCCGCGCTGGGAGCGGTCGCGCTGGTGATCGCGCTGGCCGCTGCGTCGTGGTGGCGCTGGGAGCATTCGCTGCCGTCGAGCGGGCGCAGCGTGGCCATCGAGGTCGCGCCCGGCGGCGCGCAGGACGCCTGGTTCACGACCGCGCTGGAGCACCTCACGCGCCGCGAGCTGTGGCGGCGGTCGGCGCGCTTCTCGCTCGCGTCCGACGCGCGGGAGGCCACGGTGTCGCTACGCCTCTCGTCTGCGCGGGACGCCCAGGGCGTGCAGTTGTCGGCCTCGCTCTCGCGGCCCGGGGCGCGCGGCCTCCCGCTGCCGGGCCAGCGCGCGCAGTCGATCGAGGACGCGCTCGGCCCCTTGCTGGACGCGGCAGGCGCGGCCCTCTCGGAGAGCCAACCGGAGCGGGCGCCGGATGCTCATGAACGCGCGCTGTTGTCGGCCACGGGCGCGCGCTCGCTGACGCAGTTGTTCGAGTACGACCGCGCCATGTCTGCCGGGCTGGAGGCGGTGTTCAACGACGGCCCGGAGTCAGTGCGCCTCGCTG
>JAFEBC010000573.1 GCA_018266095.1 Deltaproteobacteria bacterium | reverse complement strand
AGGCCCTCGTTGCACGGCACGCACCAGCTCGCCCCGAACGTCACCAGGAGCGGCGAGGCCGCCGGCGTCGTGCGCAGCTTGTCCAGCGTCAGCACCGTCTTGCCCGAGAGGTCCCACGCGCCGAACGAGGGCGCGATGCCCTTGACCTTCGCTTTGCCGCTCTCCTGCAGCGTCACCGTCGCCTCGGGCGCCGTGCCCAGGAGGAACGCCACCAACGCCGCCGAAATCACGCTCGCGATCTGCATCGTTCGAACCTCACGAAATGGAAAGTCTTCAGATCCTACACGTCCGCGCGCCGCACATCGTCAGCCCCGGCCGCTCGCCGCCCGCCGCCTCCGGCCGGCCTGCGCCACGAGCCGGACGCGCCTAGCAGCCCGAGTTCCCGCAGCCCGTGGTCACCGCGCCCTTGAGCGCCTCACGCACCGCAGTCTCCACGAGCTGCTCCTGCAGCACCCGCTGCCACGCCGCCCGGTGCGCCTTGGCCCGCTCGCTCGCGTTGATGGCCACGCCCGCCGGGATCCCGCCGCGCCCCTCCGCGCCACCCGAGCACGCCGCCGCCCGGAGCTGCACGCGCACCTCGCACTTCTCGCCGAGCTGCACCTCGCCGCACGTCTCCTCCGGCTCCAGCACCAGCTCCGCCGCGAACATCTGCGCCTCGGGCGCGATCGCCGCGCACGTCTTCTGGTCGCCCACGCGCAGCTTCATCTTCTGCAGCGCCGTGTTGGTCAGCTTGAGCAGGTCCGCCTCTGCCGCGCCATCCACGCGCACGATCACGAGCTGCTTGGCGAACGCATCGGCCACATTCTTCGCCAGCCCATCGCGCAGCGCCGTGTACTTGCCCTCATCCGCCGCCGGCCGCGTCAGCACCGCGCGCCGGATGATGAACGAGGCCTCCAGCGCCGGCCGCACCTCGGACGCCTTCGCCGCCGCCGTCCAGAACTCTCCCATGCGCCCCGCCGCGTACGCCTTCATCGCCGCCTCGGCGTACGACGAGTACGAGTTCAGGTCCGCCGCCACCGCCGAGCCAAGCTCGCTCTCGCAGCGCGCCCGATCGAGCACCGCCACCGCGTAGAACTCATCCCCCGACCGGTCGCGCTCGGCGATGTTGATGAGGTCCGCGCGCGTGAACCCCGTCTTGACGACGATCTCCTCCGTCGCCTTCGCCTTGTCCGTCGACGCGCCGTTCACCGAGCTCGACTCCATGAACGACCGCGTCTCCGCCTGGAGCTGCGAGCTCACCGCCTCCGACACCAGCTTCTTGGCCCGCGCGTCCGCGTCGTCCTGCGAGATGGTCGACATCCCCGTCTGCACCAGGTACTTGCCGCGCGGGTACTTGGGGTGCTCCGCCTGCGACGAGGTCATGTACGCGGGCAACGTCTTCTTCGGCGCCCCGCAACCCGCGAGTCCCGCGAGCGCGACGGCGATGCACACCTTGGCGAACGAACGCATGTACGACTCCTCACGGCCAACGGACGCCCGCGCTCCCCCAGGCAACAGGCGCCCGCGCACGCGGCTCAAATCTTGGCCTTCAACGTCACGGCGAGCGAATGCTTGCCGCCCTCTTCCTTGTACTCGACCTTGCCCTTGCAGCGGTCGACCGCGAAGCCCTTCACCAGCCGCGAGGCCGCGTCCGGCGGCTCCTTGTAGCGATCCTTCATCTTCGCGTCGATGCCCACCATGTTCAGCGTGATGGTCAAGCCGTCCGTGTCGATCTCGATCTTCGGCGTCTCGCCCTCGGCTGGGTGATCCTTCGCCTCGCACAAGAGCGCGAACGCGAACAGCACCGCCTCCTCCTTCGACGCCTCCACCGCCGGCAGCACCGAGCCGATCTTCACCGGCACGTCCGCGTTCGGATCCGCCGCGTGGAGCAGGCCCTGCGCCTTGGCGATGGCGTTGTCCAGCTCCACCCCTTCGCCCTCCTCGGCCTTGAACGCCTCCGAGTAGTCGAGGATGAGCTTCTTCGCCTTCACGATCGACTCCGAGTTCTCCTCGGAGATGCCCTGCATGTTCTTCACGATCACGTCCGGCTGCGTCCGGTCGATGAGCTCGACCAGCATCTGCTGCTGCTCCGGCTCGAGCCGCGTGTAGTCCACGCGCCGCACCGCGTTCGCCAAGAGGCCGCAGTCCTCGACGTACCCCTTGAGCAGCTCCGAGTTGCGACGGAGCAGCGACACCGAGTTGTTCACGCCCTCGAGCATCTGGCTCACCAGCGACCCATGCAGCGCCGCCCGCGACTCGACCAGCTTGAGCTGGCTCTCGTCCACGCCGCCGCCCCCGCCACCCTTCGCCGCCGCGTCCTTGGCCGCGAGCAGCTCCGCCTTGTGCGTCGCCACCTGCTTGCGCAGGTCCGTGATCTGGTCGTTCGCCGACTTGTAGCGCGCCTCCCAGTCGCTGGAGAGCTGCGAGCCCGACTTGGCCATCTGCGCCTCGGACTCCAGGCCCTCGACCCGCGCCTTCAGGTCGTCGCGCTCGTGGATGATGTCGTCGTACGTGCCGCGGATCTTCGAGAGCTGCGCCTCGAGCGTGTTGGCCCGCTCCAAGGCCTCCTTCTCGCCGGAGGCGCGCGCGTCGCGGTCCGCCTTCAGCATCGACATCTGCTTCTCGTGCGCGTCGCGGTCGCCCGAGTTCTTCAGCATCTCGGACAGCTTCGCCTCCAGGCTCGCGCGCGCGTCCATCGCGTCCGTCATCTGCGCGTCGGTCTCCTCGAGCTGCTTCTTGAGGTTCGTCACCGAGCCTTCCGATGCCTGCAGCTTGCCGGTCAGGGTCGAGATGTCGTCCTTCGCCTTCGACAGCTCGGCCTCCAGCTTCACGATGCTGTCCTGCATCTGCTTGGTGGCCTTCATCTGCTCCGCCACCGCCGCCTCGGCCTCGTCGCCGCCGCCCAGCTTGGCGATGATGGCGCGCCCCTTCGCCACCTCCTGCACCAGGTCCCCGCGCTCCTTGCCGAGCTGCGCGAGCTGCAGGTTCTTCTGCTTGACCTTGTCGTTGAGCTCCTTCTCCTTGCCGCCGAACGCCGTCACCTGCTCGCGCAGCGTGTTGAGCTCGGTGGTGGCCGCCGCCACCTTCTCGTCGCGCGCCTTGATCTCGGACTGGATCTCGTCCTCGCGCTCCGAGAGCATCTTGATGAGGTCGTCCTTCTCCTTGAGCTGCCGCGCCACGGTGTCGCTCTCGGCGCCGCGGATGGCGATGCGGTGCTCCATCTCCTTGAGCTGACGCTGCAGCGTCTCGGTCTCGCGCCGGCGATCGGCCTCGATGGCCGCCTCCATGCGCTTGCGCTCACGCTCGAGCTCGGCCGGCGAGTAGTACGTCTCCTTCTCGTCGAGCTCCTTCTGCAGCTTCTTCATCTCCTCTTCGCGCTGCTTGAGGAGCGTGCGGATCTTCTCGGCGTCAGAGCGGGCGCCGGCCGAGGCCTCATGCGCCGCCTGCTCCTGCACCTGCTTCATCTGCGCCTTGAGCTTGCGGTTCTCCTCCTCGAAGAACGCGACCTTGCCCTTGAGCGTCTGCAGCTCGACCTCATCCTGCGTGCGCACCTCTGCGCGCAGACCGGCCTGCCGCGGCTGATCGGTGACGATGCCGCCCGCGGGACGCCCGCTGAGAGAGGAGGGCGCACCCGGACGCTGCCCGCTCGTGGGCTGTCCAGGCCGCGCTGCCGCCGACGGAGCCGCTCCACGCGCCGCCGGAGCCGCCTGCCGGGCCGGCGCCGCCTTCGGCTTCGGGGCATCCCCCGAGAACCGCGCCTTGGTCATGCCGAACGTGATCTCGTCGCCGTCGTTCAGCGTCTCGCGGTCGATGTCCTTGTCGTTGACGAAGGTGCCGTTCGTCGAGCCCAGATCCATCAGGATCCACTCGCCGCCCTCGCTCCAGATCTTCGCGTGCTTGGAGCTGACGCCCGCGTCTCCAATCTTGACCTGGCAGCTCGACCCGCGCCCGATGAACGTCTCGTCAGGGGGAAGGTCAAAGTCCTGATTTTCCAGTGAGCCGGTGAGAATGCGCAGCGACGCCATCGTTGGGATCCCTTAGCGTGGAGAGGGCAAGAACAGAGCCCCGGCGGCGCGACACTAGAGGCGGGGAGGGTCGAAGTCAACGCGTTCCAAACGCCTCCCCACAGTGAACGGCGGCGCCGCCGCGGGCCCCTTGTGCAGACGTGTCTGAATGTGTCCAGCCTCACATCAACTTCTCATGCGCCCTCCAGCGAACGTCGGATGCCATTGGAGCACCAATTTCCTCGGGCGGGTGTCCATGCGCACCTTCCCTACATGGTGATCTCCCACACACTCAAGCCATTGAAATTGCTCATTTCGAGCCCGTTGTGCCGAACGTCCCTGCATGGGTCCTACATGGACCTACCAGTTTTCTCTTGAAATCTCTTGCCTCAAGGTTTCGCACGTCGCCGGGCAGCGCCCGTCGACCAAACCGCGGAGCCTCAACAAGATGACGACACCGGCACTGACCCGAAGCTCGATCTTGAACTCCACCCTGGCTCTGACCGCGGCGTTGCTCTGTGCCTGCGGCGCGCCCATTCCCGAGCAGACCGACACCTCGGTCAAGCAGGACCTGCGCCTCGGCGACCGCGTCCACATGCTGCCCAAGAACGTGCGCATGCGCCCCGAGAGCGAGCTGACCTCTGCCGCCTCGGCCAACACGCTCACGTACTACGGCGGCCGCGTGGTCTCGAACATCCAGGTCGTCGAGGTCCTCTGGGGCTCGGGCTCGTACCTGAGCAACGTGTCCAGCACCGGCTCGAACAGCATCTCGAGCTTCTACACGAACGTCACCGCCAGCGCCTACTTTGACTGGCTCGACAGCGAGTACAACACCGTCAGCCCGGCGCCGGCCGGCAACAGCACCAAGACCAACCAGCACATCGGCCGCGGCACCTTCAAGGGCCAATACACCATCACCCCGTCGATCACCTCGTCGACCATCGACGACTCGCAGATCCAGACCGAGCTCGCCGACCAGATCGCGGCCGGCCACCTGCCTGCGCCCACCAAGGACGCCGCGGGCAACAACAACACCTACTACGCCGTCTTCTTCCCCCACGGGAAGACCATCACCCAGGGCGGCTCGTCGTCCTGCGTCGAGTTCTGCGCCTACCACGGCACGGTCGCCAGCGCGGGCTCGGCCGGCGAGATCTTCTACGGCGTGCACCCCGACATGCAGAGCGGCTCGGGCTGCGAGTCGGGCTGCGGCAACGGCTCGGCGTTCGCCAACTACACCTCGGTCGCCTCGCACGAGATGATCGAGACCGTGACTGACTGTGAGGTCGGCCTCGCCACCACCAACGCGCCGCCGCTCGCCTGGTACAACAACACCAACGGGGAGCTCGGCGACATCTGCCACGCGCAGCAGGGCACGATCACCGGCGCCGACGGCGTGACCTACACCGTCCAGAAGGAGTGGTCGAACGGCTCCAACGCCTGCATCACCTCCAAGACGGTCAGCACCAACGACTTCTCGCTCTCCACCTCGCCCACCTCGCTCAACATCCAGGCCGGCTCGTCGGGCTCCTCCAGCATCAGCACGGCGGTCACCACCGGCAGCGCGCAGTCGATCTCGCTCACCGTCACCGGCCAGCCCTCGGGCATGACCGCCTCGTTCTCGCCCACCTCGGTCACGGCGGGCGGCTCCTCGACGCTCTCCATCTCGACCACCTCCGCCACCACGGCGGGCACCTACACGCTGACCGTCAAGGGCACGGCCACCTCGGGCT
This sequence comes from Deltaproteobacteria bacterium, assembly GCA_018266095.1. Taxonomy (GTDB): domain Bacteria; phylum Myxococcota; class Myxococcia; order Myxococcales; family 40CM-4-68-19; genus CAIWCD01. The sequence continues at coordinate 1,009 of JAFEBC010000573.1, read as the reverse complement.
CGCACACGGCCGCCATCACCGTCACCGTCACCGGCACCACGGTGTCCAACGACTTCAGCATCTCGGCCAGCCCCTCCTCGGTGTCGATCGCGCAGGGCGCGTCGGGCTCGTCCAGCATCAACACGGCCGTCACCAGCGGCTCGGCCCAGACCGTCTCGCTCTCCGTCTCGGGCGCGCCCTCGGGCGTGACCGCGACGCTCTCGCCCACGTCCGTCTCCGCGGGCCAGAGCTCGACGCTCTCCATCGCCGCCAACTCGTCGGCCGCCGCGGGCAGCTACACGCTGACCATCAACGGCTCGGCCGCCTCGGGCTCGCACAGCACCTCGGTCGCGCTCACCATCACCTCCAGCGGCGGTGGCGGCGGCGGCAACGTGCTCTCGAACGGCGTCCCCGTCTCGGGCATCAGCGGGGCGCTCAACTCGCAGGTCGTCTACACCATCGCCGTCCCGGCCAACCAGTCCTCGCTCGTGGTCAAGATCACCGGCTCGTCCAGCGCCTCCAGCGACGCTGGCCTCTACGTCCGCGCCGGCGCCGCCCCGACCACCTCGACCTACGATTGCCGCCCGTACCTGACCGGCAGCAACGAGACCTGCACCCTCACGCCCCCGGCCGCCGGCACGACCTACTACATCATGCTGAACGGCTACACGGCCTACTCCGGCGTGACCCTCACGGCGACCTACACGGGCTCCGGCGGCGGCGGTGGCGGCGGCAACGTCCTCACCAACGGCGTCCCGGTCAGCAACCTCTCGGGCGCCAAGTCCTCGACCACCACGTACACGCTGGCCGTCCCCTCGTCGGCCTCCACGGTCGCCTTCACCATCGCCGGCTCGTCCTCGTCCTCGAACGACGCCGACATGTACGTGAAGTTCGGCTCGGCCCCCACGACCTCGTCCTACGACTGCCGCCCGTACCTCGTCGGCAGCAACGAGTCGTGCAACCTGACCGCGAAGTCCGGCACCTGGTACGTCATGATCCGCGGCTACACCGCCTACTCCGGCGTGACGCT
>JAFEBC010000572.1 GCA_018266095.1 Deltaproteobacteria bacterium | reverse complement strand
AGGGCCTCGTGCTCAAGCTCGGCAAGGGCTGCGCCATCGAGGGCACCGTTCAAAACGACAGCGACGGCTCGCCCGTCGAGGCCGCCGAGATCCTGGTCAGCCCGCACGGCCTCAACGGCGACTCCGCGCGCGTCATGGCCGGCGGCCGCGGCGAGTTCGCGGTCGAGGGTCTGCCGCCCGGGAGCTACGACGTCACCGCGCGCAAGGCCGGCTTCGCCAGCGACTCCGAGCACGGCATCACCGTCGCCGAGGGCCAGCGCTTCCCGCTCAAGCTGCTCCTGCGCACCACCGGCATCGTCACCGGCACCGTGCGCGACGTCTCGGGCAATCCGGTCGAGAACGCGCGCGTGTGGGGCAACCCCGCGGGCAGCTTCGGCGGGCCGGTCTTGCAGCAGTCGGCGCTCGAGACCCGCAGCGGGCCGCTCGGCATCTACACGCTCACGGGCCTGCAGGCCGGGCGGCAGACCATCAACGCCGCGCGCGACGGCGTGGACATGGGCGTGCAGCAGCCCGTGGATGTCCGCGAGGGCGAGACCGCGCACGTGGACCTGACGCTCAAGGGCGACGGCACCGTCACCGGGCACGTCACCAAGAAGGACGGCCCGCTGCCTCCCGGCGTCAGCATCATCGCGGTGGCCGCGGGCGGATTCGGCTTCGGCGCGGGCGGCTTCGGCGGAGGCGATCCCGCGACGACCAAGATGCTCCCCGACGGCAGCTATCAGCTCCAACTGCCCACCGGCGTGTATCGGATGGCCGCCGTCGCCGACAACTCCTCCGGCACGGGCGGAGGCCCGCCGTTCCAGCGCCAGATGGTCACCGTCGAGGCCAACCGCACCGTGGTCTACGACCTCGCGCTCCCCGAGGACAACCCCGACAGCGAAGGCTTCAACATCGTCGTGCTCGAGCCCGGCGGCGTGCCCGCGGCGGGCGCGACCATCCGCATCTCCGTGGGCGGCAACGGGCCCGGCCGCGGCTTCGGCATGGCCATGGTCGCCGACTCGAACGGCCGCTTCACCACGCCGCGCGCGCGCACCGACATGCCCGACACGCTCCTCATCAGCGCGCAGAACGGGGGCCGCACCGGCTCGGTCACCAACACGCGCGAGCAGAACACGGCCACCGTGCAGCTCCTGCCCGCGGCCTCGTTGCACGGCCGCCTCGACGGCGATCCGCCCACGACGCAGTTCACGCTCTCGATGTCACCGCAGACGCAGGGCGGCCCCTTCCAGCTCAACCAGGCCGCGCTGCAGACGTTCCTTGGCGCGCAGTTCGACCTCGACGACGTGCCCGGCATGCCGCTCACGCTCGGCGTGCAGACGAGCGACGGCCGCACCGGCAAGGCCCAGGTCGCGCTCACGCCCGGCGGCACCGCGAGCATCAACATCAGCTTGAGCCCCGCCGCCAACGTCACCGGCTTCATCGTCGACGACGCCAACGCGCCCGTGCCCACCGCGCTCATCCAGCTCGACGGCGTCCCGCAGTCGCACGACATCGGCCCCAAGACGCAGGACGGCAGCTTCGCCATCAACGGCATCGCGCCGGGCGATCACACGCTGACGGCCTTCGCGGGCGCGCGGCGGAGCCTCAAGCAGCAGTTCCACGTCGACCCAGGCCAGCAGCTCGCGCTCGGCAACCTCATCCTGCCCAAGCCGAAGGTGGACCCCGGCACCATCGGCGTGGCCCTGCGCGGCGACTCGCAGACCGTGCTGGTGATGCAGGTGCTCGTGGGCAGCCCCGCGGAGGCGGCAGGCGTGCTCATGGGCGACGCGCTCGCCAGCATCGACGGCGCCCCGGTGACGGGTGTGTCCGACGCGCGCGTGCGCATCAACGGCGCGCCCGGATCGACGGTGCAGCTCGGCCTGCGCAGGAACGGGGCACCTCTGTCGATTCCGGTTGTGCGGCAGCAGTAAGCGCCAAGGCACATCTCAGGACTCTTCGCGGTGAGGTCGCTGAGTTGGAGCGCTGCAGGAGTGCAGAAGGGCTTGGCGGCTAGCCGAGGAGACCAGTTCGGCGCTTCGGCGCCTCTGCGGTGAATGGTCGCATTGGGCACGAGCGTCGAGCAGCGTGTTGGTGCGGGCCCGAACTCAGTCGTCGCGAGCAGGACGGGTGTGTGATGTGTCCTCGCTCGTCAGCACGCGCGCGAAGATCGCGTCCACGTGACGCAATTCGCGGTTCAGATCGAACGCCTTCGCCAGCGCGTCCGGCGCGATCTTCGCCTTCACCTCCGGGTCCTCCGCGAGCAGCGCGTGGAAGTCCTTGCCCTCGTCCCACACGCGCATGGCGTTGCGCTGCACCACCACGTACGCCGCCTGCCGCTCCAGCCCGGCCTCGATGAGCTTGAGCAGCACCGGCTGCGAGAACACGAGCCCGCGCGTGGCGTTCAGGTTCTGCAGCATGCGCTCCGGGTGCACCCTGAGGCCCTCGATGAGGCCCGCGAAGCGGTGCAGCATGAAGTCCAGGGTCACCGTCGCGTCCGGCGCCACCATGCGCTCCACGCTCGAGTGGCTGATGTCGCGCTCGTGCCACAGCGCCACGCTCTCCATCGCCGCCAGCGCGTACCCGCGCAGCATGCGCGACAGGCCCGTCAGGTTCTCGCTCAGCACCGGGTTCCGCTTGTGCGGCATCGCCGACGAGCCCTTCTGGCCCGCGCCGAACGCCTCCTCGGCCTCGCGCACCTCGGTGCGCTGCAGGTGCCGGATCTCCACCGCGAAGCGCTCGAGGGAGCTGCCCACCAGCGCCAGCGCGCTGAAGAACTCGGCGTGCCGGTCGCGGTGCACGATCTGCGTCGACACCGGCTCCGGCGTCAGGCCCAGGCTCGCCAGCGCCTCCTCCTCGATGTCCGGCGCGAGGTGCGCGAACGTGCCCACCGCGCCCGAGAGCTTGCCCACGGCGATCACGGCGCGCGCGTGCTGCAGGCGCGTCTTCGCGCGGCCCAGCTCGTCGGCCCCCGTGAGCAGCTTGGGCCCGAACGGCGTCGGCGCCGCGTGGATGCCGTGCGAGCGCCCGATGGTCGGCGTGTGCTTGAACTCGATAGCCCGCTTGACGATCGCCGCGCGCGCCTTCTCGACGCCCGCGAGCAGGAGGTCCGCCGCGTCGCGCAGGAGCAGCGCCAGGCTCGAATCGAGCACGTCCGACGAGGTCATCCCGAAGTGCAGGCAGCGCGCCGAGGGCCCGATGCGCTCCTCCATGAAGGTCAGGAAGGCGATGACGTCGTGCCGCGTGACCTTCTCGATCTCGTCGATGCGCGCCGCGTCCTGCGCCGTGAACGTCCCGGCCTTGGCCAGGCACTCGTCCACCGCGTCCTGCGGCACGAGGCCCCGCTTCGCCATCGCCCGCGCGCCCGCCAGCTCGATCGTCAGCCAGCGCGCATACCGCGCCTCCGGCGTCCAAAGCTGGGCCATCTCAGGGCGGGAGTAGCGCGGGATCATCGGCGGTCCTCGGGCAGGAGAGAGGCGCCTCTGTACACCATCAAGGCCCGCCAACAGAAGGGCGTCGGGCCGCGCAGCCGTGCGGGCGTGCCGCGCGCAGCGCTACGCCGCGACCGCCGCCGCGCGCAGCCGGGCCGAGATCCACGACTTGAGCGCCTCGGCCTCGAACGGCTTCTCCATCCACATCTCGCGCGGCAGCCCGGCCAGGAAGTCGCTCACGTGCGGCGTGAACGCGCCGCCCGTCAGGAACACCGTCGCCTGCGCCTGCGTGGGGAACCGCTTGCGCAGCTCCGCGTAGAACTCGAGCCCGCTCATCTCCGGCATCATCAGATCGCAGACGATGACGTCCCAGCGGTCGCCCGCCGCCAGGAGGCCCAGCGCCGCCTTCGCGCCCGTGAGCAGGGTCAGGTCGTGCTCGGGCAGGAGCCGCGCGATGGAGCCGCCGATCGCCTTCTCGTCGTCGATGACGAGCACGCGCCCGCGTTGACGCTGCGGCCCGGTCTGCACATACGGCGCCGGGGACGGCTGCTCCCCTTGGCTTGCCAGCGGCAGCACCACGCGGAACGTCGACCCGCGCCCCTCGACGCTCTCGACCTCGATGGTGCCGCCCAGATCGGTCACGATGCGGTGGCAGATCGACAGCCCGAGGCCCGTCCCCGCGCCCACCTGCTTGGTGGTGAAGAACGGATCGAACACCCGGCTCACCACGGCCGGCGACATGCCCACGCCCGAATCGCGCACCGAGACCACAACCTTGAGCCCGTCCACCTTGCCTTCGACGGTGATGTGGTTCTCCGAGGAGCGGCCCTCCGGGATCGCGTGCGCCGCGTTGATGAAGAGGTTGATGAACACCTGGCCGAGCCGCGCCGGATCGCCGCGCACCAGCGGGAGCCTGGGCAGCGCCCGCACGAGCTGCGCGCGGTGCCGCACCTCGTTGTGCGTCGCGCGCACCGCCGCCGCCACCACCTCGGTCACGTCGACGGCGCCCAGGTGCTTCTCGGACCGCGAGAGCATGCGCAGGTCGCGCACCACGTCGCGGATGCGGATGGTGGCCTCCTCGACGTCCTTGATCGGCTCGGCGAGCTCGTCGAACTTCGCCTGCAGCCGCTGCGGGAGCTCGTCGCGGAGCTGCTTGAGCTCGCCCGCGATGTACTCCACCGACGCCATCGTCACTGCCAGCGGGTTGTTGATCTCGTGCCCCACGCCCGCCGCCAGCATGCCGAGCGACGCCAGCTTCTCCGAGAGCATCAGCCGCGCGTCCATCACCCGCCGATCGGCCTCGTCCTGCGCCTGGCGCAAGGTCTGCCGCTTGAGCCGCCACGCCCACCCCGACGCGATCGCCGCCTGCACCAGCGCGATGCCGAAGTGGAACGAGAGCTTGAACACGCCCACCCGCGTCTCGGGGAAGAAGTGCACCTGCACGCCCGAGTTCTGCAGCACGGCGAACAGGATGTGCTGGGCGATGATGAGCCCGACGCCGAGCCAGAGGGCCTTCTCGTCCTGATAGAGGATGAGGACCGTCGTCGAGGTGAAGAAGAAGAAGTGCATCTCCGGCAGCCCGTGGAGCTGGAAGATGTGCAGCGCGCAGAACATCTGCAGCGACACGCCCGCCATGCAGCGGGTCACGAACTGTCCGGGCAGGAGCCAGGCCGAGACGAGGAACAGCAGCAGGGCCGCCGACGCCACCACCCCCGTGACGAACCACGTGCCGTACACGGGCGCGAGGCAGAGCGCGAACGCGAAGTGCCCGAGCACGAAGTACCGCATGATCTCGTCGGCGCGCGCGCGGATGGGCGGCAGCGGATCGGGGACCGCCAACAGCGGCAGGGCCTGCTCGGCGACCGCGTTCATCGATGACCCCTCGGCAGCTCGCAGCCGTACGCGATCGACGCCTGGACGGGCAGGGCGACCGGCGCCTCCGCGAGCACCGCCTCCAAGGCGAGGCGCGCGTACTGCGTCTCGGGATCGTCGCAGTAGCGGGCGGCGTTGTAGTTGCCGCGGTAGCGCAGCTTGCCTTGCCCGTCGAGGATCACGGCCTGCGGCGTCGAGTACACGCCCACCGCGTTCGCCAGCGCCCCCGATTCGTCGTCGACGAGCGGGATCCCCAGCTCACCCAAGAGCTTCTTGCCCGCCGCGAACTCTCCCTCGACCAGCCCGACGATGCGCACGTCCTTGCCGTACTTGAGCTTGAGCTCCTCGAGGTGGGGCAGGTTGAACCGTGAGCACGGGCAGTCCGGGTTGAAGAAGTGCAGGAGCACGGGCCCCTGGCCGCGCGGCACCGCGTCCGCCAGGGCCTGCGGCAGGACCAGCGTGGTCGCCACCTCCGGCTGCACCAGCCCGGGCGGCCGCGGCGTGGGCAGGCCGAAGCGTCCGTCCTCGTGCCAGAGCGCCCAGGCCGCGACGCTCAGACACGAGACGCCCAGGCCGATGACCAGCGCCAGGCGCAGTGGCTGTCCAGGAGACATCGTCGTTCGATCGTAGCCAACGGCGCTTGGGCCTGCAACGACGGCCCCCGCCGACTGTCTCCCTTCGGTCATCACTGTCCCATCGGCACGAGCGCCGGGATTGTGTAGACCTCGCAATCAGGCCGCAATGCGGCCTGACCACTTGACCACCTACAGCAGGGCCAACTGCGCTGCCTGGCGCGCGCCTCGCCGCTCGAACGCCGGCCTCGGCCGCACCTCGATCGCCTCCTGCGCCCCGGTCTGCGAGCCGATGGTGAGCTCGGCGCTGCACCCCATGCGGATGAGCACGCCCTCGGCAGCCCGCTCGGCCAGCGCGGGTGTGTTGTTGTGCTCGGACAGGTGCGCCAGGACCACATGCGCGAGGCCCGGGTTCACGAGCTGCATCAGGAGCGCGGCGCTCTGCGCGTTCGACAGGTGCCCGACCCGCGAGCGGATGCGCGCCTTGAGCGCGGGCGGATAGGGCCCGTCGATCAGCATGCGCAGGTCGTGGTTGAACTCGAGCACCAGCGCGTCGAGCCCGAGCAGCGCCTCCACCACCTCGGGCGGCGCCGAGCCCAGATCCGTGACCACGGCCGCGCGCGAGAGGCCGAGCGGCGTCCGCTCCTCGAGCACGTAGGCCACTGGCTCCGCCGCGTCGTGCGGGATCGCCACCGGGATGGCCCACAGGCCCATCGCGCCCTGCGACAGCGAGGACGCGGCCCCCAAGCGTATCGGCACGCCCGCGCGCAGCGGCTTCTGGCACTCCACGGGCGGCTGGTCCCGCAGGCCCTGCAGCGTGCCCTCTGTGGCCCGGATGGTCACGCCCAGCTTGCGCGCGATCACCCCCGCGCCCGCGCAGTGGTCGCTGTGCTCGTGCGTCAGCAGCACCTCGGACACCTCGCGCAGCTCGAAGCCCACGTCGGCCGCGCGCTCGCGCGTCTCCTTGAGCGGCAGGCCGGCGTCGATGAGCACGGTGGTGCCCGCGCCCTCGATGAGCACACAGTTGCCGCCCGAGCCCGATGACAGAGTCGCGATTCGCATGCGCAGGACCGTAGCAGCAGGGTACGACATCCCGACGCGATCACTCCAGACTGCCGCTCCCCCTGGACCCCCAACCGACCACGCCGGACCCGCGTGCCGAGCGGTGCAAAGGCGCTCCGTGTGCCCTGCCGATTTCCTTCACTTCTATCGCTCGCACATGCTACAAGCCCGCCACTTTTGGTTTCAGGAGGAAGTCGCATGGCCCGCGTGAAGAAGAGCATCAAGAGCCGCAGCAAGGAGAAGAAGAAGGCCCTCAAGCGCAAGCGCATCCGTCGTCGCAAGGGTCTGCGCAAGGGCAAGCGCAACAAGTAGCCAAGCAGTTCGCGAGCTCTGACGGGCGCTCATCGCAGCGCCGTCGGAGCTACGCTGGCTTCACCCACATCTTCATCCCGTGACGGGGCCTGAGCGTGATGCTCGGCTCCGGCGAGGTGTCGTGCCCGGGCACCAGCTCGAGGCGCACCTTCTGCAGCATCGTCGCGAGGATGAGCGACGCCTCCAACAGCGCGAAGTTGTTGCCGATGCACAGGCGCGGCCCGCCCCCGAAGGGGAAGTAGGCGAAGCGCGGCCACCTCTCGCTGCGCCCGTCGAGGAAGCGCGCCGGATCGAAGCCGAGCGGGTTGTCGAAGACGTTCGGGTTTCTGTGGCTCACGTACGGGCTCGTGAAGCAGATCGAGCCGCCCGGGATGTGATAGCCGCCGATGGTGTCGTCGGCCGCCACCGATCTCGCCACCATCCACGCCGGCGGATACAGCCGCATCCCCTCGTCGATGCACGCGCGCACCCGCGTGAGCTGCGGAAAGTCCGCGGCCGTCAGCGCGCGATCGCCCAGCTTCTTGACCTCTTCCTGCGCCAGCCGCAGCTCGCCCGGGTGCTGTGACAGCAACATCAAGGTCCACGTCAGCGCATTGGCCGTGGTCTCGTGGCCCGCGAGGAAGATGGTCATCACCTCGTCGCGGAGCTGACCGTCGGTCATCGTCTCGCCCGTCTCTTCGTCCTTGGCGAGCATCAGCATCGAGAGCAGGTCACCGCGGTCCGCGGTGTCCTTTCGGCGCTCGCGGATGAGGCCCAGGACCACGTCGTCGAGCACGCGCAGGAACTTGTTGAAGCGCCTGTTCTTGCGCGTGGGGATGTGCGGCGGGATGTCGATCATCGCCGTCATGCGCTCGTTGGCGTTCATGAGGATGTCGCTCACCGCCTCGCCGATGGCGTCCGCGTCCTGCTCAAGATCTTTCGAGAGCAGGGTCAGCGCCACCACGCGCAGGGTCAGCTTCATCATCTCGTAGAGGACGTCGATGGGCTTGCCGCTCGCGACGTGCTCCTGCCAGCGCACCATCAGCTCCTGCGTGCAGCGCACGAAGGTCTCGCCGAAGCCTGCGATGCGCTGGCGATGGAACCCGGGCTGCGCGATGCGCCGCTGCCGGAGCCAGAAGTCACCCTCGCTGGTCAGGAGGCCCTGGCCGAGCACGTACTGCACGCGCCGGTAGCCGGGCGTCTGCTTGCCGTAGTTCTTGCTGTGCTCCTGCATCACGTGGCGCACGAACTCGGGCGCACGCACCAAGTGCCCGATTCTAGGGCCGAATCTGAAGCGGACGAGATCGCCGTGCTCCATGGCCGCGCCCAGGAAGAGCTTGATCGGATCCTCGCGTGCGGCACCAAGATTCCCCAGCAAGAACGAACCCTTGGGCCCCGGGGCCAGGCGGCGCTCGGAGGCGGCCGTGGTGGTCAGGCTCTCGGACATGGCCACATCTCTAGCGAATGCCTCACGAAAACGCGAATCCGACTTGGGCAGGAATTCGTACGGCGAGGTGTAACGTTTGCTGCAGGTGGTCGTCTTCAATCAGTGAAACAAGGCCAGGGAGCCAACGTCAGACACTTGACCAAAGGCCGCTCCAAGGCCAGTCTCTCAACCCCCGCTCCGATGCTGTAGGGCACGGCGCGAACCAACGTCCGGCAACAACCCAACCAGGAGTCAGTCATGAACAAGAAGCTGATCGGCGCCGTCCTCGGAACCCTCGCGATGTCCGGAACCGCTTTCGCTGGCGAGGAGGCCGCGAAGGAGGAGAAGAAGGACGAGAAGAAGGCCGAGGCCAAGGAGAAGAAGCACACGAAGAAGGACGCCAAGGCCGAGGGCGAGAAGAAGGGCGGCGAGAAGTCCTGTGGTGGCGAGAAGGGCTGCGGCGGCAAGAAGTAAGCTGCCCACCGTTCGTCACCCGAGGGGCCGCGGCTGTCACAGGCCGGGCCCCTCGAGTCATTTTTGGGGCCGCGCGTGCTGGAGCCGGTTCGGGCCGCGGCGCGTCGGTGATTCGTTCGTGGAGTGATCGTGATGGCGCGTTCGATCTCCGGAATCGGTCTGGGCCTGCGCAAGCCGTTCGCGCGCGACCTGCTCGCGACCACGCGGCGCGGTCCGGATTGGCTCGAGGTCACGCCCGAGAACTGGGTCTTCTTCGGCGGCAAGCTGCGCCGGACGCTGGACGCCGCGCGGGAGCGGTTCGCGCTGGTGCCGCACTCGGTGAGCTTGTCGATCGGCGGGCCGGACGCGCTCGATGACGCGCTGATCGGCGCGGTGGCGAAGCTCTGCGAGGTCGCGCAGGCGCCGTTCTGGAGCGACCACCTCTGCTACTCGACGGTCAACGGCGCGCCGCTGCATGACCTGTTGCCGCTGCCGTTCACGCTGGAGGCCGTGGAGCACGTGGCTGCGCGGGCGGCCGAGGTGAGGAGGCGCGCGGGGGTGCCGCTCGTGCTGGAGAACGCGACGTTCTATGCGCACATGCCGGGCGCGGGCGCGCGCGGGGACATGGACGAGGGCGAGTTCCTGCTGCGCGTGGTGCAGGCGTCGGAGTGCGATCTGCTCCTCGACGTGAACAACGTGTGGGTCAACGCGCAGAACCACGGCTTCGACGCGCGGGCCTTCATCGACCGCATGCCGCTGGACCGGGTGCGGCAGCTTCATGTCGCGGGGCACACGCCCAAGGACGGCGTCATCATCGACACGCACATCGGGCCCATCATCGATCCCGTGTGGGACTTGTATCGCTACACGCTGCAGCGCGCGGGGCGGCTGATTCCGACGCTCGTGGAGTGGGACCAGGAGATCCCGGCGCTCGACGTGGTGCTCGACGAGGTGGACCGCGCGCGGGCCGAGGCGGAGAAGGCGCTGGGGCCGGGGGCGGACCAGAAGGGCGCGGGCTAGATGAAGCTCGACCAGTTCTTCCAGGACATCGCGCCGTTCCTCGAAGGCAAGGGCACGCACGCGCAGGCGAAGAGCGCGCTGTGGGGTGACCGCGCGCCGGAGCCAGACGCTGGGCGGCTCGCGATCTACGGTGACTTCTGCCGCGTGCACAGATTCGAGGCGGTCGACAGCGTGTTCGCCGAGACGCGCAAGGCGCTGATCGCGGCGCGCGGGGAGGGCGCCTGGCGGTCGCTGGTCGAGGACCTGTTCGTCAAGCACCCGATGCACCACGTGGAGCTGAACGAGAACGGGCTCGCGCTGCCGGAGTTCATGGCGGCCGAGCAGCAGGCGCGCAAGCTGCCGCTGCACCTCGTGGAGCTGGCCGATCTGGAGGCCGCCGAGTGGCGCACGCTCATCGCGCCCGACGCGCCCGAGGACGAGGGGCCGCGCGAGGGCAAGCTGCGGCTCGCGAGCACGGTGGACGTGCGGCCGTACCGGCACGATCTCATCGAGTGGCTCGACGGGCCCGAGGCGGGCGGGCCGCGGCCGAAGGAGCCCAAGCGCACGCTGACGCGCGTCATCTTCTGGCGCGACACCGACCTCGATCTGCGGCGCGGGAATGCGGACGACTTCGAGTTGATTCTGCTCAAGCGGGTGATGGACGGGACGCCGCTCGCGTCGGGCCTGAATCCGCAGTCGGCGCAGGCGGTGCTCGAGGACCTGTGCGAGGCGGGGATTCTGCTGGGCAAGCCGTAGGCCCGGGCGCCGCCGAGGCGCGGCGGGCGCAAGGAGGAGGATCGCGTGATCGCATGGCTCCTGGCGCTGGCCCTCGCTGCGCCTGCGGGCACGCCCGCGCCCGAGCCGAAGGGCGCGCCTGGGTCGAACACTGCTTCGAAGCCGGCGCGCTGGCGGACGTCCATCGACGCGACCACGCTGGCGAAGTCGGGCGACCTGAACATCACGGTCACGCTGCGGGGCTTCGATGAGCTCGACGCGGTCTGCCTGGACATGCCGCGGGCGGCCGCCTCCGTGCAGGACTTGACCATCGTGGGCGGCGAGAAGCTCCCCGTCGATCCCGACGACGCGAACTGCTTCCCGCTGCCGGACAAGCGGCCCTCGCCGCTCGTGGTGCGCTATCGCTTCGAGCTCAAGTCGCTGGCGTCGCGCACGGGTGATCCGGACTGGGCCTCGCGCGGGCCCGGCGGCGACTACGTGTTCAACGAGGAGTCCGTCCTGCTGCGGCCGGAGCCGATGCCGCTGCACGAGCCGCGGGAGATCGAGGTCGTGCTCGCGCCCGGACAGCGCGTGGCCCCGCCCTGGACGAAGGCGGCCTCGGCGCGGCCGGACGCGGCGCAGTTCACGACCAACGCCGACCAGTACGACGCCGGGAGCTACATCGCGCTCGGGAACCTGACCTTCCTCGACGACGTGCAGATGCCGGTGGGCGCGTACGGCGTGACCTTGCTCTCGGGCCCTGTGCGCGTGCCGTACAGCGTGCTGCGCGGCTGGGTGGCGACGGCGGGGCGCGCGGTGTCCGACTTCTACGGCGGCGTGCCTGGGGGACGTGCCCACGTGATCCTCATGCCCGAGCCCGGCTCCAAGGACGGCGGCCT
>JAFEBC010000571.1 GCA_018266095.1 Deltaproteobacteria bacterium | reverse complement strand
GGCCCAACAGCGACTTCTCGATGCCGTCCATGAGCAGCGTCGTCATGCCCTGCTCGATGGCGAGGTCGCGGATCTTCTCCACGGGCTGCTTGGTCGAGATGGCGCGCTTCAGGGCATCGTTGGTCACGAGCAGCTCATGGATGCCCACGCGGCCCTTGTACCCGGAGTTGCTGCACGACTCGCAGCCCTTGCCCTTGAAGAGAATCGGCGCGTTCCGATCGAGCCCGCGAAGCTGCACGGCCTCCTCGCCCAGCGCCGACACGATCGTCCCCCAATCCGCGTCGCTCGGCACCACCGGCTCCTTGCACTTCTTGCACAGGCCGCGCGCGAGGCGCTGCGCCACGATGCCGAGCAGCGCGTCCGCGAACGAGAAGGGATCCAGGCCCATGTCGATGAGGCGCGTGACCGTCTCCGGCGCCGAGTTCGTGTGCAGGGTCGAGACCACGAGGTGACCCGTCAGCGAGGCCTCGATGCCCATCGCCGCTGTCTCGTGGTCGCGCATTTCGCCGACCATGATCACGTCCGGGTCGGCGCGCAGGAACGCGCGCATGGCGGTGGCGAAGTTGAGCCCGATCTTGGGCTGCATCTGCACCTGGCGCAGGCCGCGCTGCGTGATCTCGACCGGGTCCTCGGCCGTCCAGATCTTCATGTCGACCGTGTTGATCGACCCCAGCGCCGAGTGCAGCGTGGTCGTCTTGCCGGAGCCGGTCGGGCCCACGCAGAGGAAGAGGCCGTACGGCTTCTTGAGCAGCGTCTTGAGCTCGGTGAGGTTGCGCTCGAGGAGGCCCATCTGGTCGATCGGCAGCGGCTTGCTCGCCGCCAGGATGCGCATCACCACATCTTCATCGCCGCCCACGACGGGCACGGTGGCGACGCGCAGCTCGATCTTGCGGTCCGGCAGGTTGAACTTGATCTTGCCGTCCTGGGGCTTGCGCTTCTCGGCGATGTCCAGCATCGCCATGATCTTGATGCGCGCCACCAGCGGCTGCCGGAACGCCGACGGCACCTCCTGGTACTCGACGCAGTCGCCGTCGATGCGGAAGCGGATGCGGCAGGGCGCCTCCTTGCCCTGCGGCTCGATGTGGATGTCGCTCGTGCCGCGCCGGAAGGCGTCGATGATGATCTGGTTCACGAGCTTGATGATGGCGCTGTCCGACTCGGCGACCGCCGGCGCGTCCTCGGCGTCGTCGGAGACGCCCGTGCCTTCGCTGCTCGACAGGTCGCGGATGATCGAGCCGACGTCCCCGACCTTGGCCACGCCGAAGCTCGCGTCGATGTAGGCCACGATCTCGTCGCGGAAGCCGACCATGAACACGAGCTGGCGATCGCTGTAGAGCCGTCGCATCGCGTCCGTGCGCCCGATGTCGTGCGGGTCGTCGATGACCACCACGATCGCGCTCCCGCGCCGCTCCACGGGCGCCGCGCCGTTCTGCTTGAAGTAGTCGATGCGCACGTTGGTGCGCAGGTCCTCGGGGATGATCATCCCGTCGCCGAGCCGCCACGTCTCGCAGTCGAAGAACGCCGAGAGCGACTTCTCCACCTTGTCGCGCGCGATGCCGAGCTTCTCGATGAGCGCGCGCCCCGGGTCCTTGTTCTGCGCCAGGCACTCCTCGAGCAGCTTCTGCAGGTCGTCGTGCCCGATCGCGCCCTCGTCGATGAGCGCGTCCCACTTGCCGCGCCGCCCGCTCTTGGCCGAGCGCGCGCGGTTCAACTGGTAGAGCGCCATGCCGATCTGGTTCGCCACCTCCTCCGCCGCCACCTGCTCGCGCGGCGAGAACGGCCCGCCCGCCTTCTTGTTCACGAGCTGCAGGATGCCGATGACGTTGCGCTCGTACAGGATGGGCGCGGTCAGCATGGCCTGCGTGCGGAAGCCCGAGGCCTCGTCCCAGCGCGAGTCGAACATCAGCTTGGGGTGGATGCGCGTGAGGCCCGGCGAGTCGTACACGTCGCGGATGTTGAGGGACTTCTTGGCCAGCGCCACGAAGCCCGCCACCGAGCTCGTCTTCTTCTCGACGCGGATCTCCTTGAGCTCCGCGCCGGTCTTGGCGATCGAGTAGAGCTGGTTGTTGCGCGTGTCGAGCGCATACACGGTCACGCGCACCGCCTCGAAGGCCTCGCCGATCTTGGTCACCGGCTCGCCGTGCAAGAGCTCGTCGAGCGACTTCACGTTGCTGATGAGCGCCGCCAGCGACTGCAGGGCCTTGCGCTGCTCCAGATCCTTCGCCTGGGCTTCGGGAGTGGACATGGGCAAACGCTAGCACACGCCCGCGCCGATGCTGCGGGCAGCTCCAACTCCCCGGGACCGCTCTGTGATCAGGCGACGAAAGATCCCCACGCCCCGGGACCGCTCTGTGATCAGGCGACGAAAGATCCCCACGCCCCCTCGACGACGCGCGACGACTATTCGCCCGCCACCTTCGCCGGCGGAAGCGGAAGCACCGGAGGCGCAGGCGTCGGATGCACGCGCCCGGGCAGCGCCAGGCGCGGCTTGTCCTCGAGGAACGCGCTTGGCAGGAGCTGGAACGGCAGCAGCTTGAACGAGAGCAGCTTG
>JAFEBC010000570.1 GCA_018266095.1 Deltaproteobacteria bacterium | reverse complement strand
GTCGACCCCAACGGCGACTGGAGCTGCGACTCGGCTTCGCTCGCGGACGGCACGTACACGCTGGGCGCCTACCAGGTCGATCTCGCGGGGAACGTGGGCGCGGCGGCGACCAACCCGCTCGAGGTGGACGCGCATGTGCCGCAGACGCCGATGCTCGACGCGCTCGCTTCGCCGAGCAAGATCCCGATCGTCACGCTGACCGGCTCGGGCGAGGCGCACACCAGCGTCGCCATCCGCGACCAGGGCTCGACCGTGCGCTGCTCGATCACGGACGCGCCGGTCTCGTTCACCTGCGACACCTCCGCCCTGCCCGACGGCGCGTACACGTTCACCGCCATCGCCTCGAGCCGCACCGGCGTGCAGTCGGCGCCCTCGAACGCGGTGACGATCGTCATCGACTCCACCCCGCCGGCCGCGCCGCACCTCGACGACGTGCCGAGCCCGACCGCGCAGCACCGGCCTTCGTTCGCGGGCACCGCCGAGCCGCTCGCCGCCGTCGACGTGCTGGCGGACGGCGCGATCGCGTGCAGCACCAACGCCGACGCGAGCGGCAACTTCGTCTGCAGCTCGGTGCCGGTGCTGAACAACGGCCCCCACACGGCGCACGCGCGCGCGACGGATCTGGTCGGCAACGTCTCAGACGATTCGAACACGGTGAGCTTCACCATCGACGACACGGCCGCGCCCGCGCCGGTCCTCGACCCGCTGGCGGTCCCCGAGGGGGGCGAGGCCGGGTTCACCCGCGAGACGAAGCCCACCTTCACGGGCACGGGCGTGCCGGGCGACGCGCTGACGGTGCGCCTGGGTTCGGGCACCGCGCTCTGCGACACCACCGTGCAGCCGGACGGATCGTTCTCGTGCACCAGCACGTTCGCGCTCACGGGGACGCCTGCGACGGCGTACACGGCGGTGGCGGCGCAGACCTCGCCCACGGCGGTCACGGGCCCCGACAGCAACACCATCTCGTTCACGGTGGACACGCACGTCCCAGCCGCGCCCGACCTCACGCAGCCGGCCTCGCCGACGACGAACCGGCAGCCGCAGCTCATCGGCAGCGCGGAGCTGCTCGCGCACATCGCGGTGCGCGCGGCGACCAGCACCTCGGCCAGCGCCCCGGTGACGACGCTCTGCACCACCACCGCCACCACCGGCACGTTCGCCTGTGCGCCGCTCTCGCCGCTCGCGGACGGCATCTATCAGCTCACCGCCATCGCCACCTCGCGCGCGGGCGTGACCTCGACGCCCTCCTCGCCCGTGCGCACGCTGGTCGTGGGCACGACCACCTCGACGCCCCCGACCGCGCCCGTCATCGACGCGCCCGTGAATGGCGCCGAGCTCGCCGACCCGCGGCCCGTCATCAGCGGACACGGCCAGGCGAATCTGACCATCCGCGTGACGCTCGACGGCGCCGCCCTCGCGGACGTGACCTCGGACGCCACCGGGCAATGGTCGGCGACGCCCGCGAGCGACGTGGCGCCGGGCCAGCACAAGGCCACCGCCGTGGCGGTCGATGTCGCGGGGGTCACCTCGCCGCCGTCCGCCGAGGTCGACTTCAGCACGTACGCGAACGGCGAGGTGCGCGGCGGCTGCGCCAGCACCTCGGGGGATCTGTGGGCGCTCCTGGGGCTCCTGGCGCTGTTCGGATTGGCGCGGCCGCGCGGCCGGCGGGCGCTGGCGTGGTCCCTTCCGCGACTGGCACGCGAGGGGCTCCTCCGGTCGCAGCGCGCCCGCGTGCTCGGCCCGCTCGCGTTCCTGCTCCTCGCGCTCGGCGGCGCACACGGCGCGCAGGCAGCGGATCCGAGCTCGATCGATCTCACGCGGCTGCGACCCGCCACCGGCCCCGACGGCGCGCTCGGCATCGACGGCGCGCGTCCCCCGAACGCCGACGAGCCGCGCCTGTCCTTCTCGCTCCTGTTCGACGCCGCCTGGCAGCCGCTCGTGTTCTTTCCCCAAGGCGGCCAGCGGCAGGTCCTGATCGACGATCGCATCGGCGCGTGGCTCACCGCGCAGTCGTATGTGGCGGGCCCGGTGTCGCTGGTGGCGCAGCTCCCGGCGCTCCTCGGCCAGCAAGCGGACACCTCTGCGCTCCCGCCCGCGCAGCGGCCAGCGTCCAGCTCGGGCGCGGCGCTCGGCGATCTGCGGCTCGGCGCGCGCGTGGGCCTCCTGCGGCAGGAGCGATGGCCGCTCGACCTCGCGGCGCAGCTCATGGTGTCCTTGCCCACGGCCTCGTCCGGGTCGCTCGCGGGAGCTGGCAGCGCTACCGCCGAGGTGTCGCTGCAGGCCTCGCGGCGCGTCCTCCTCTTTGCGCTCTGGGACGTCGAGCTCCTCGGCAACGCCCTGGTGCGGCTGCGCCCCGCGCGTGAGCTGGCCGACGTGCAGCTCGGCAATGAGCTGGGCCTGCGCGCGGCGGCCTCCTGGTATCCCGACGCGGGCTCGGCGGCGGTGCCCAAGCGCTTCTTCCTCGCCTTCGACGGCGACCTCTCGCTGCGCTCGGGCACGGCCGGCGGCGCGGCTCCAGCCGAGTGGCGCGTGGGCGCCTCGTTCTGTGCGGGCTCCGCGGTGGCGCTCGATTTCGGCGCAGGGACCGCGCTGTCCAGCGGCGTCGGATCGCCGCGGGCCCGCTTCCTCTTCGGACTCGATTGGGCGCCCACTACCTGCGCGCAGCGGGTCGACGTGCGGACGCCGCGCTACCAGCCCGACGCGGTCGCGGCGCAGGGCTCGCCTGAGGCCAAGACGGCCATCGTACAGAAGCTGCCCGCGCGTGAGGCCTCGGCCAAGCCGCCTGCGAATCCGAGCGCGCCTTCCGCCAAGCCAGCCGCTCCCGCGCCCGCTGCGGCTGCACCGGCCGCATCGACACCAGCCGCGGCGTCCCCCACGATCGCGAAGGCCCCCGCGCCCGCTGGGTCTGCCCCGGCCGGCAACGCCAACATGGCCCCGATGGTCGCCGACATCCCCATCGCGGCCCCGCCCATGGTCGTCGCCTCGCTCCCCGACCAAGATGGCGATGGCGTGCCCGACGCAGACGACCAGTGCCCCCTCGTGCCCGGCCCGGCCTCGAACCGCGGCTGCCCCGAGAAGGCGGGCGCGATCTCCAAGGGCCCCGCCACCGCCGAGCTCGATGACCTGCTGGGCGCCGGCCAGGTGCCCATCGCGCCGCTTGTCAAGGCCGAGAAGCCCGCCGCGGGCTCGCTCGACCGCGACGGCGACGGCGTGCCCAACGACGAGGACTCCTGCCCCGACAAGGCCGGCCCGCCTGGCAACGCCGGCTGCCCGCTCTCGCAGAAGATGCTCGTGTCCATCAAGGGCGAGCGCATCGCGCTGCAGGCCCGCATCGAGTTCGCCGAGGGCTCGGCCGCGCTGGAGAAGAGGTCGCTCCCGCTCATCGCCCAGCTCGCCGAGGTCCTGCAGGCGCACCCCGAGATCGAGCGCGTCGAGGTGGCCGCGCACGTGGACTCCTCCTTGGGCGAACAGGGCGGCAAGGCCCTCTCGGCGGCGCGGGCAGAGGCGGTCATCGCCCAGCTCTCCAAGGACGGCGTCCACATCGACCGGCTGGAGGCGGCGGCCATGGGCATGAAGCACCCCATCGCGCCCAACGCCACCAAGGGCGGGCGGCTCCAGAACCAGCGCATCGAGCTGCGCATCCTCGAGCGACGCACTGCGGCGGGACCCAAGGCCCGCGGATGACGGTCGACTGACCGATGTGTGGCAGGCCACACCTGTCGACACAAAGCTGGATCTGGGGGGTGCTGGTTCGGCTATGCTCACATCCATGTCGCTCGAGTTCGCAGGCGTCACCGACGTCGGCCGCAAGCGGGACCACAACGAGGACTCGCCGCTCGTCCTTCCCGAGCGCAACCTCGTGTGCGTCTGCGACGGCATGGGCGGCCACTCGGCTGGAGAGGTGGCCAGCGGCATCGGCGTCGAGACCATCAAGCGCTTCTTCGAGATCGCCGAGGACCACAACGCCACCTGGCCGTTCCGCTACGACCGCAACATGGACGAGGCGTCCAACAAGGTCGCGGTGGCAGCGCAGTGGGCGAACCAGCGCATCCGCGAGGCAGCGGCGGCCGACGGCGGCAAGAAGCACGGCATGGGCACGACCTTCGTGGGCGTGCTCGTCACCGACCGGCGCGCCACCTTCGGCTGGGTCGGCGATTCTCGCGGCTACCTCTTCCGGCGCGGCGAGCTGCACCCGGCCACGAGCGACCACTCGCTCATCAACGAGCTCATCAAGACCGGGCGCTTGTCCGACGAAGAGATCGCGAACTTCCAGCACAAGAACATCATCACGCGCGCGCTGGGCATGGGCGACGCGGTCGAGGTGGACATCAACGCCTTCGACCTCGAGGACGGCGACATCTGCCTCGTGTGCTCGGACGGCCTGACCGGCATGGTGAGCGACGAGCGCATCGCCGAGATCCTCACGCAGGAGCAGGGCCTGCAGGCGGCGGCGCAGCGCTTGATCGACGAGGCGAACGCGAACGGCGGCGTGGACAACATCAGCGCTTGCCTGATTCGCTTTGGCAAGGCCGCGGAGGCCTCGACGCCGCCCGCACCGCCCGCGCCCGATGCACCTCCGGCACCGTCTGCACCGGACACGCCGCCAGCGCCGCCTGCGGGCGCTTGAGAACCGACGAAAAGCCTGAACGCGGAGGCGCGGAGACGCGGAGGCGTGCCCGGTTCTGCTGCTGCTTGGACCCCGAACATCACCGCGTTCTGATTTCGTGGTCAAACGCTCCATCGAAGCATCGCCTGCGGATCGACGGACCAAACCCTCCGCGTCTCCGCGCCTCCGCGTTCAAGCTTTTGCTTTGCTAGAGGCCCTACGCGTCCGGGATCTGCACTTCACTCGTGCGCGGCAGGTTCCTCCGCGGCCGCTCCTTGAACACGAAGCGCAGGCTCGCCCACGTCTCGTCCAGCGAGAGGAACTTGTCGTCCGTCAGGCCGTTCGACAGGCCGACCGCGCGCACCTGCTCCTCGGTCAGATCCGTGAACATCCCCGACGACTTGCGCGGCCAGCACGCGAAGATGTGCGCCCGCGGCGCCATGGCCTGCGTGGCCTTGTGGAAGAGTTCCATCAGCACCGCGCGCGACGACGCGAAGAGCACGATCACGTCCGCTTGCCCGAACGGCCGCGTGGCCACGGTGGCGCCCGGGGGCAAAGGCTGAAGTTTGCGCTCGAACCCGACCGGCGGCTCGAGCAGCAGCGCGCGCGTGTCGTCGCGCAGGCCCAAGCGCTTGGCGAGTGGCCAGGAGCTGTCGTCGCGCTCTGACACGAAGGCCCTTTCCTGCACACCGACGGACAGAATGTCCGAAGTCCCCGGCACAATTCGCGCACGTTTTCCCGCTCGCGCGCAAGCCCCTTGATACACTCGACTGATGCGCCCCATCCGTGTCGGACTCCTCGGCCTGGGCACCGTCGGACAGTCGGTGGCCCGGGCATTGCTCGAGCGCAAGGACCTGCTCGCCCGCGCGTCGTTTGCGCCCCTCGTGCTGCAGCGCGCCTGCGTGCGCGATCTGTCGCGGTCGCGGCCCATCGGCACCGATCAGCTCACGAGCGATCCCATGAGCGTCGTCAAGGCCGACGACGTGGACGTCGTGGTCGAGCTCATCGGCGGCGAGGAGCCAGCGCGCACGTTGATCGAGGCCGCGCTGTCGCTGGGCAAGCCGGTGATCACGGCCAACAAGCGCGTGGTCTCGTGGCACGGGCCCAAGCTGCTCGCGCTCGCGGCGCAGAAGGGCGCGGAGCTGCGCTACGAGGCTGCCGTCGGTGGCGGCATCCCCATCATCGCGCCGCTC
>JAFEBC010000056.1 GCA_018266095.1 Deltaproteobacteria bacterium | reverse complement strand
CGGCGTGCGACTCGTCCTGCATCAGGCAGACGTGGCCCTGCGTGTGCCCCGGAAGGTGCAGGAGCTGCCAGTCGCGCTTGCTGACGCCCAGGCGCTCGCCGTCGAGGAGCAGGCGGTCCACGCGCACCTCGCCCGCGAGCAGCGCCGCCGTGTCCTTGTGCGCCGCGATCGGCAGCCCGAGCCGGGCCGAGAGCGGCATCGCGCCCGCGACGTGGTCGTAGTGGTGGTGCGTGAGCAGGATGCCCTTGGGCCGCTTGCCCTGCGTGGCCAGGTCGGCGAGCGCCTCGTCGAGGAGCGCCTGCTCGCTCGCCCAGGGAGAGCCCGGGTCGACGATGAAGAGCTCGTCGTCGCCGAGCAGCATGCAGTTGGTGTGCGTCGCGGGCGGCAGCGTGGGCGAGCGCAGCGGGACCATCCACACGCCGCGCTGGAACTCCATGCGCTTGACCACGTGCGCGTCCATCGGCAGCCGCCAGGGCGCGCCCTGCGGGTCGTTGAAGAGCCCAAGCTGGGAGCGCGGGTCCGCTTGCGTCGCGGGCAGCTCGAGCACCTTGAGCGTGTGCCACGCGGGCGGGTGCAGGAGCGCCTTGCCGGACTCCCAGTGTTCGAGCGCGCGCGCGGGCGTGATCCACTCGCCGTCGGCGAGCTCGCCCGGCCAGACCTCGGCGGCCTCGCCCTGCGGCAGCTCGGCCAGATAGAAGCGCGCGTCGAAGCGGGCCGGGAGCGGCGTGGGCGTGATCCAGCGGCCGCAGAGCGAGAACAGGCGCGCGTCGAGGTGCAATTCGTGCAGCGCGAGGAAGTCGCCGAAGACCGAGGTGGTCGGCTTGAGCGCACCCTTGGGCGGCCGCGCCAGGAGCCGCTCGCGCATGGCCTTGCGTTGGCCCAGCGGCACGCGCGAGGCACCAGGGGCGGCCAGGACGCCCGTCTCCTCGAACAGCTCGCGCGCGGCCGAGGCGATGAGCGCGCGATCGTCCGGCGAGGCGAGGTGTCGCACGGGCACTTGCGCGTCGGTGTCGTCGACGCGCCCGCCCGGGAACGCATAGAAGCCGCCCGCGAACTTGAGCTGATCCCCGCGCCGCACCCAGAACACCTCGAGGCCGGCGGGGCCCCGGCGCCAGAGCACCACGGCGGCGGCGGGACGCGCGGGGGCGATCGTGAGCGGCGGCAGCACCTCGGACATGCCCTCCAAGGTGCCCCAAGCGGGCCCCTGCAACAACTGTTGCCGCGAGGGCGGTCAACTCCGTCTCACGCAGTGCGAAGCGGCGGCACAAGGAGGCGCTCGCCCGGCGCTGCGCGGAAGCTGTGGCCGTCGAGGGCGGTTCACAGGTCTGATGACCGTGCCGAACCCGCGCAAACTCAAGCCCCTGGCCGCCCTCATGTGGGTGACGTGCGCGCTCTGTGTGCTCGTGTCGTCCGCGGCGCTGGCCCTGCCCACGCGCGCCGGGTTCATCGCCGACTGGCTGCGCAGCTATCCCTCGCGGGAGGCGCCCAAGGCGACGCCGCAGCAGAGGACCTTCCTCACGCGCCTCGCCAGGGCCGCCAAGGCCGAGCCGCAGGTCCGCTACGACCCCAGCTACACCAAGCTCGCCTACCCGAACGGCGACGCGCCCGCGGGCCACGGCGTCTGCACCGATGTGGTCGTGCGCGCGTACAAGGCCGTGGGCGTGGACCTGCAGGCGCTCGTGCACGAGGACATGGAGGCGAAGTTCTCGGCCTATCCCAATCTGTGGAGCCGCACCGGCCCGGACGCCAACATCGACCACCGCAGGGTGCCGAACTTGCTGGTCTTTTTCGGACGGCGCGGGGCGCTCGTGCCGCTGACCAAGGACCCCGCGGACTTCCTGCCCGGTGATGTGGTGGCCTGGGACCTCGGCGGCGGCCTCACGCACGTGGGCGTCGTCAGCGATGAATCCTCGGGCGGCCGGCCGCTCGTCATCCACCACATGAGCGAGCTTGGGCCCACGCACGAGGACGTGCTCTTCTCCTGGCCGCTCATCGGCCACGCCCGCTTCGTGCCCTAGCAGCCGGCCCGGCTCGAGGGCCGCCCGCGACAATGTGCGCCGGACCGCCCGCTTGCCTCGCGCGCTGCGATCCGTTACACGCTGCGTCTCAAGAAGGTGCCCTGATGTTCTATCTCGCCCCGCATCCTCCGCTCGATCGCCCGCGCCGCGGCAGCCCGCGCATGTTCACCATCGACTGGGTCGAGAAGTACTTCTCGCGGGTCAAGTGGTGGCACGTTCCGCTCATCTGGCTGCCCACGGCCGCCTACGTGACCTGGCGCTCTTTGCACCTGGGCGCGCCGGCGCTGACGGTGGCCGCGGTGGTGGCGTTGGGCGTGCTCGGCTGGACCTTCCTCGAGTACATGCTGCACCGCTACGTGTTCCACTTCGAGCCGAACCCGAAGAAGGAGTGGCAGGTCGACCTCTCGTGGCTCATCCACGGGATCCACCACGACTACCCGTGGGACGGGGACCGCCTGGTGATGCCGCCGACGGTGACCGCGCTCGTGTCCTTGCTCTTGTGGGCGCCGATCAACCTCGCCTTCGGGCACGTGCTCAACGGCGCGTTCTGGGCGGGGCTCCTCCTCGGCTACATCGCGTATGACCTGACGCACTACTACCTGCACCACGCGGTCCCGACCACGGCGATGGGCAAGTGGCTGCGCCGCTACCACCTCGTGCACCACTTCTCGACGCCCGAGGTGCGCTACGGCATCACCACGCCGCTGTGGGACCACGTGTTCCGCACCTACCCGAAGGACAAGTACGCGGGCATCACCGAGACCAAGGTGAACGAGCTGGAGTCGCACGCGTAGGTCGGCTCACGGCGCGCGGCGATCGGCGATCCCGCGCGGAATTTCGAGTACAACTGCAGGCGTGCTCGCCTCGAGACTCTCGAACTCGCGCGCGGTCGTGCTCTGCGCGCTCCTCTCCCAGCTCCTGACGATGGCGTGCGCGACCGTGCGGCGCGAGGCCCGGCGCACGGCCGATGAGCCGCCACTCGAGCGCGAGGTGCAGGATCGCGAGCTGCTCGAGCACCCCAAGTGCGATCCGCGCTGGGGCATGACGTTCCCGGGCGTGGGCGCGCTGTGCCGCGGCGATCAGGACGAGGGCGTGGGCCTCATCGCCTTCGGCGGCGCGCAGCTCGCGAGCGGGCTCGCGGTGGGCTTCTCGACCTCCTTCTCGAACCCGGGCGCGACGGTGCCGATCCTGGGCTTCTTCGACCTGTACACGGCCACCGCGCTCGACGGGACGCTGCGGATCCAGCGCGCGCGGCGCATGCCGTACGTGCCGCAGCAGACGGTGTCCGAGCTCATCTCCGCGCCGTTCAACGTCGACGTGCTCAAGAGCCCGTGGGTCTGGGGCGGCATCCTCGGCACGGTGGGCGTGGGCGTCCTCTACGGCAGGCTCACCGACGGCCCGTACGACACGAAGAACCTCGGCACGCGGCCGGTGCTCTTCGGCAAGACGGTGAACTCGGCGGTGGGCTATCCGGTGGCCACGGCGATGGGCGTCGGCCTGTTCACGCAGGTCGGGCTCGCCGAGGAGATGGCCTTCCGCGGGCTCGTGCAGTCCGGCCTCACGCGCAAGCTGGGCGAGACGGAGGGGTGGCTGTTGGGCTCGCTCATCTTCGGCGCCTTCCACGCGACCAACATCATCTTCTTGGACCCGCAGGACCGCGTCGACTACCTCGTCAAGGGCGTGCCCTTCATCACCGTGCTCGGGAGCTACCTCGGCTACGTGTACATGCAGCAGGGGTACAACCTCGAGGGCTCGACGGCGATCCACGCCTGGTACGACTTCTTCATCTCGGCGGTGTCGTTCGTGCTCAACCCCAAGAATTCGCCGCTCGCCTTCTCGATGGCGTTCTGACACATGACCTCGATGCGCATGCACATCCGCGACCCCATCCACGGCGCGATCGAGGTGACGCCGGACGAGCAGGCGCTCATCGACAGCCCGCAGTACCAGCGGCTGCGCAACGTGAAGCAGCTTGGCTTCGCCGAGCTGGCGTTCCCGGGCGCGACGCACACGCGCTACTCGCACGGCCTGGGCGCGATGGCGCAGGGCACGCGGCTGTTCGAGCAGCTCGCGCCGGGGCTCGATCTCGCGGCGCCGGACCTCGCGCGGCTGCGGCAGATCCTGCGGCTGGCCGTGCTCTTCCATGACCTGGGCCACGCGCCGCTCTCGCACGCCACCGAGCGCATCATGCCGCCCGCGTCAGCCCTGGCCGTCCCGGAGTGGACCCGCGCGGGCAAGCGCATCAAGCAGGACCGCCAGGCCGACCACGAGGACTACACGCTCAAGCTCATCCTCGACTCGGGCCTCGCCGCCGAGATCGAGGAGCGCATGGAGCCGTTCGGCATCAAGCCTGCGCACGTGGCCGCGCTGGTGTGCGGCCAGCCGCCGCCGGGGGAGAATCCGTTCCTGTCCAAGGGCCGCGACCTGTTGCCGCTCTTGCGCCAGCTCGTCTCGGGCGAGCTCGACGCGGACCGCATGGACTACCTGCAGCGCGATTCGTTCTTCACCGGCGTGAACTACGGCAAGTTCGACGTCGATTGGATCGTGCAGAACCTCGCCAGCATCGAGCGCGAGGGCAAGGTGCACCTGGCGCTCCAGCGGCGCGCCGTGTTCGCGTTCGAGGACTTCCTGCTCTCGCGCTACCACATGTTCCTGGGCGTCTATCTGCACCACGCGAGCGTGGGCTACGAGACGCTGCTGCAGAAGTTCTGCGAGACGAGCCAGGGCGAGTACGCGCTGCCCGCGGACATCGACGAGTACCTGCAGCACGACGACGTGGCCTTGCTGGCCGCGCTGCGCAAGAGCACGAACCCGTGGGCCAGGCGCGTCGTGCGGCGGCAGGGGTTTCGCCTGCTGGTCGAGCGCGGGCCGAACGATCGCGGGCTGGGCAACGGCGACGAGGCGCAGGATCGCCGGGACCTGGACGCGCAGTGCAAGACGCTCGACGACGAGGGCATCGACGCCTTCGTCACCAGCTCGCGCGGCGTGTTGTCGACGTACGGCAAGGACGCGACGCTGTGGGTGATCACGCCCAACGGCGAGGTGCCGATCGCGCAGTACACCGAGCTCTACGAGCGGTATGCGGAGGCCGCGGCGCTGGTGCGGCTCTACGTGGTGCCGGAGCGCGCGGACGAGGCGCGGCGGATCCTGGACATCAAGCGCTGACCGCCTCGCCGGGGCGGCTCAGGTGTGCGGGATGGCCTTCAGCACGGCCTTGCCGCCCTTGATGACGACCTTGAACTCGACGCTCTTGGCCTTGTGCTGCTGCAGGAGCGTGGGCACCTGCTTGCGGATGCGGTCGGCGATGGCCTCGTAGGTGATGCCGTCGGTCGGCTCGCCCGTGCGCTGGCGGGCCACGAGGTAGGTGTCGTAGAGGCGCCGCAGCTTGTCGTCGCCCAGCTCGATCTTGGGCAGCTCGGGCGCCTGCTGCGGCTTCTGGACCTGGCCGTTCTCCTTGCGCGCGGAGCGGTACTTGGCCTTGAACACGTCGCGCTTGTAGGTGCCCTCCTCCATCTCGCGCAGCGTGCGGTCCCACATGCGCTCGTACGAGAGGAGCTTGGCCCAGAGCGTCTGGATGCGGAACTTGAGGCCGGTGTTCTTGACCAGCGTGGTGCGCAGCTCGCGGAGCCGGGTGCCGACGCGCTTGCGCTCCTGG
>JAFEBC010000569.1 GCA_018266095.1 Deltaproteobacteria bacterium | reverse complement strand
TTCGCCATCTATCAATTCCTGGTGCCGCTGATCGCGCCGGTGGTCGATCTGCTGCTCGTCATCTCGCTCATCCGCGGCCGCACCGGTGAGACGCTCGCGTACTACATGCTGTTCTTCGCGCTCGACCTCTTGCTCTCGGCGGTGGCCATCCTGCTCGAGGGCGAGGACCTGAAGCTGCTCTTCGGCCTCTTCGTGCAGCGCATCGTCTACCGGCAGCTCTTGTGGGTGGCGCTGGCCAAGTCGATCTGGTCCGCGTTCAGCGGCTTCACGGTGGGCTGGGGCAAGCTCGCGCGCACGGGGAGCGTGCAGGCCGGGCCGGGGAAGAAGCCCACGGAGCCCTAGGGGCAACTGCTTCACAGGAAGGAAAGAAGGAAGGGCTTTGGGGCTTGGCGCCCTTCGTCATCCACGCTTGCGTGTGAGGGGTGGCTTCGAACCAAGCCTGAGCGCGGCTGTTTGTGGAGCAGGATAGATCTCAGGTGGGAACCCCTTCCTTGTTTCCTTCCTGTGAAGCTCTTGTCTGTTGGATCCGAGCGATCCACGCCGTGTGATCGCGCTCACAACCCTCCGCAATCACGCCTGATTCACGTGGCCGGGAAGAAGCCCGGCGGGCGTCGTTCTTTCGCGCAAGGCGAGACGATCGCCAGGAGGAAGTACACACGTGACCGCTCTCACAACGGCCAAGACCCCCTTCCGCAGGACGTTCAGCTCGCTCGGCGCGCTGGCGTTCCTCACGCTCACCGCTGCCGCCGGTTCGGCGCAGGCGAGCCTAACCCTCAGCCCGCAGTCGTTGGTGGTGACGCCCATCCCGCCCATCGTGCTCGTGGATCCGAACGACGTGGTGTCCTCCAGCACCATCGCCGCTCCGAACTGCTCGACGAATCCGCCCGGCAAGTACACCTGCTTGAGCAACGTCTGGCAGAAGTACTGCGCCAGCTACTGGAACGCGAACGACCCGACCAACCCGAACAACTGCGCGGCGCAGAACCAGGCGAACCTCACCTCGCTCGGCTCCACGCTCGACACGCAGCAGGCGCAGGGCACGGTCGCGGGCGGCAAGGTGTTCGACAAGGCCATCAACGACTTCACGCCCACCTGGCCGACGCAGAACGCGACGCTGCTCGTCACCGGCAAGCCCGAGGACACGGTGAACTCGTGGGCCGCGCACGAGTCGAAGGCCAAGCTCGACGCCGCCGCCGCGTACATCTCGGATCCGAAGACGTACGTGCGCTACTTCCCGGTGGGCAACGGCGTGGCGATGGACCACTGCGACAAGTACGTCTACCGCTCGTTCTGGGACATCGAGCGCTGGATCGACGCGACCAACGCCTGCAAGAACGACGCGCGCTGCATCGCGCAGGTGTCGATGTACGGCATGACCGCGACCGGCCCCGCGTACTCGCCCGGCATCGCGCGCAAGCCGCTGATGGACTCGGACGGCATGGCCATCACCGATCGCGTGAACGCGCGGCCCGGCAAGCTGGGCCTGAAGGTGACGGAGATCGACCCGTTCACGGGCGACTACGCGCTCTACGGGATGATGCCGAAGAACAACTACTACCTGGCCGAGCAGCTCATCTCGCCGGTGCTGATCGCGGGCTTCGCGGCGAGCGGGCAGGACGCGAAGGTCCAGGCGCTGGCGAACGAGGTGCACCGCGGCGCCACGCTGTACGACCTCTCGGCGCCGGCCTCGACGGGCCCGACGGGCTACCAGGGCAAGACGTACACGGACCCCAAGGGCCAGGTGCACGAGGCCTTCTACGACGAGTGGGACTTCCACAACGTGATGGAGCAGCGCACGCGCCAGGTCACCGACGGTGAGGCGCGCGAGTACCGCCGCCGCAACGACGCGCTGGTGGCGTCGTGGAACCGCCTCGCCGACGAGCTCAAGTGCGTCACGCTGGGCAGCATCCTGCAGGTGAACAACGGCTGCGGCCCCAACGTGCCGAACGCGCTGGGCAAGGTGAACCCGGGCGACATCCAGGAGTGGGACGGCGATCCGCTCGCGGCGCGCCTCATCATCAGCCAGGTCGATCCGGCCGCGTGGATGATGCCGCCTTCGGTCAACGGCATGGTCGGCTACGGCTCGGCGCTCCAGGTGTCGAACGTGACGATGAACCAGATCATGGCGGGCGGCGTCACCATGGGCCTGCAGGCGCTGGGCGACACGTAGCACCTGCCGGGCCTGGTGCAGCCGACGCAGCTCCAGACGTACTCGCACACGGTGCAGACGGGCAGCACCTCGGGCACGAGCTCGGGCACGACGCTCAACACCAACGCGCTGGTGCTGAACTGCGCGCTCCTCGGCACCTGCCCGCCGGACGACACGGGCGACGCGCCGTTCTTCGACACGCACAACGGCGACTCGCCGCTGAACCTGAAGGGCTTCATCGATCAGCTCTGGACGTCGAACCCGCCGCGCATCGACACGTCGGTCGACTATCCGCACCTGAACTGCAACATCCGCATCAGCCGCACGGGCGGCGGGCTGGTCACCGACGCGCTCAAGACCAACATGTACTGGGTCGACGTCTGCAACTTCACCAACCTCCTGCTCGAGGAGTGGGGCCGCAAGCTCGACGGCAAGGGCTCGTGCCTGGATCCGAAGAGCACGGCTTGCGATTGGATGCCGCAGGATCTCGTCGACCGCCTGCAGAACAAGAACGTCGACATCGCCGCGGCTGCCAAGGAGCAGACCTACGCGTACTGCAAGCGCTTCACCTACGGCGACCAGCTCACCACCGGCGGCCAGCCCATCAGCGCGTACAACCGCAGCTACCTCTCGACGATGGATTCGGTGCTGCAGCAGCGCTACAACGCGCTCGGCCAGTTGATGAAGAACATCCCCATCAAGGCCACCGACGACTTCGGCATCCTCAAGTCGGACAAGCAGCACATCGGCGACGACCAGTTCGGCGGCGGCTACGGCTACGACCTCGGCTGGCACCTCAAGGTCATGCAGCGCGACGCGAACCAGCAGATCTGCCGTCT
>JAFEBC010000568.1 GCA_018266095.1 Deltaproteobacteria bacterium | reverse complement strand
TGATCGCGCGGGATTTGCTGAAGTAGGAACGATCCAATGCACGCGCGTTTGAGTTGGGGCGCGCCGGCCTTCGGAGGCCGAAGGCCGGAGCGCCCAAATCAGAACAGAAACACCACGCCAAAATTCGTGTTGAACCCGAAGAACACCCCGCTGTCATTCGCAGACACGCCGGAGAGGTTCACGCTCACCTCCGCGTTGAACCCCACGCGCTCGAACGGCGCCCACAACAGTCCGAACACAGCCTCGCCCGTGAGCCCGACCGCGCCCGAGCCGTCGCGCTTGAAGAGCGAGTTCAGGATGCCCAAGCCCAGGCCCAGCGCGATGTACGGGCGCACCGTCTGCTCCGCGCGGAACGTGTACTTCGCGCCGGCGAAGGCGGGCACGAGCTGGAACGACTTCTCGTTGGTGCCCGTCGAGTCGTCGGTGGCGCTGCCGATGACCACGCCGACCTGGAGGAAGGCCTGCCAGCGCGCGGTGAAGTAGTAGTCGCCCTCGAGGTCGAAGCGCAGGTTGAAGGTGGACAGTGACGCGCCCTTGAGCGAGCCGAGCGTGTTGCCGAACTTGAGGTTCAGGTGGAAGTCGGGCGTGAAGGGCGTCGAGGTGGCCGCGGAGGCGCTGGTCGCGTTGCCGGCGCCGTCCGTGTCCGGAGCGTGGCCTGCGACCGGCGAGCCTCCGTTGGCGGCGAGCGCGCTGGCCTTCGGCGCGAGGCCGAGTCCGAGGGCGGCGGCGACCTGGTCCGCGAAGCGCTGCGCGGCGTCGACGAGCTTGGGCTCCTTCTCGACCTTCTCTGACCAGCGGGTGACGCTCTTGGCGGCCTTCGAATCAAACGCGAAGGCGTTCAGCAAGAACGTATCGCCGAAGCGGTCGATGCGGCCGTGGACCACGTAGCGCACGCCCAGCGCGCCCGAGATCTCGGCGAGGCAAGAGTCGGCGTCGCAGCCCACGAGCTGCTTCTGCTTCTCCAGGCCCAGCGCGGCGCCGATCTCGTCGAGGCCCACCACGGTCGCGCCCGGGTAGGTCGCGAGGCGCGCGGCGACCACACCGGAGAGTCCCTTGGCGCGGTCGCGGTCCTGCTCGGGGGCAGAGAACTCCATGACGGCGATGGCGGGGAGCTTCTCGTGCGGGGCGGGCGCGGCGTGCGTGCCGGCGTTGGTCGAGGTGGTGGCGTCGGGGCCCTCGGCGCGCGCGGCGCAGGGGAGAGCGAGCACGAGCGAGAGAGCGATGAGAGCGAGACGCAACGCGCACCTCCTTGCGAAGCCGGGCGAGACGAGCATCGCGAAGGTACGCCGGGTCACGCCATCGGGCGAGTTGCCGCCTGTCCAAGGAGCCAGTGTGCCCCTCGCGACCACCCGAGCAGGCGCCGGCTGCCGGTGCTCACATGGTTGCCGTTGGCGTCGAAGCGACCGCCCGCTCCCACCACCTCCAGCCCATCGAGGACCGGCTTGATCCGGCGGGCCACGAGCAGGTCGACCGAGTTCGCGTGTGCGCGCGCCCAGGCAACGAACCCGTCGAAGGCGTCGGTCTGCGACAGCAGGAACACGAGCTGCCGCCAAGCGTAGGCGCAGTTCTTCACCAAGTGCAGGCCGGCCCGGTGCGAACGCGGCGGGCCTGCGAGCTGACGGCAGATCCACTCGAACGTACGCTGGGCCAGCGCGCGGCGGTCGACCATGCGCAGGTCGAGGTGCGTGAACAGCGTGGCCAGGTTGTGCGTGGTGACGATCTGCACCTGCTCGAGGATCATCCCGTTGCCGACCACGTCGCGGCTCGGGTCCCCGGCTAGCGTTTGGCAGAGGGCCATCAGCTGCGGCGACGAAGGCGTCCGGCCAGCGCGTGCGGGGGCGGCGTCATCGATGCGCAGGATCTCGGCATAGTCGAGGCCGTAGTAGCGCTCGTACAGGCTGCCGCGGAGCTGGAGCGCGGCCTCGCGCGCGGCGCTCAGGAACGTGTCCGAGAGCTCGCCCATGAAGATGTCGGCGGCGATCTCGTTCACGAGCGGCATGTTCAAGCGCGCGGCCCGGCCGAGCGCCCGCAGCTCGGTGACCAAGGGATTGGGCGTGAGGGTCTGCGGAAACGCGCGCAGCGTCTCGGCGACCAGCTCGCTCAGGGCCTTCTGCGTGTGGCCCTGCACCGCCTCGTCGTCGCCGATCCAGGGCGAAATGGCCGCGATCCACGGGAGCTCGTGCAGCCGCACCTGACGCTGGAGATCGAGCAGCAGGAGCGAGCGGCGCGCCCGGAACGCCACGTAGATGCGCTCGAACAGGCAGCGCAGCGCGGGATCCTGGAGATGGGCGGACGCGAGCACCGCCGAGAGGGGAGGCAGGAGCTCCGCGACGACCTCGCTCGAGGACACGAGGCCGCGCGCCAGGAGGGTCGGGAGCGGCGCCTCGAGGCAACGCAGGGCCTTCTTCACCAGCGCCGGCGGAAGAGGGCGCTGGGTCCGGGCCGCTAGGCGGTCGAGCACCGCGTCGAGATCGGGCACGCCCGTGTAGCGGTCGCGCGTCTCCAGCTCCGTGGCGATGGTGCGCGCCACGTCGACGTGCAGAGGAAGACGCGCTTGCAAGGCCTGCCGCTCGCGGATCTCGCGCAGCCGGGGCGACTCCGGCGTTCCCCAACGCGAGACGATGCCCGCCAGAACGCGGCGCAGGCGCGCGACCGCTCCCTGGGAGAGGCCCGTCGGATGCGCGGCGCACATCTGCATCGCCTCGCGCAGCTTGGCGAAGTTCTCCTTGGGCGAGAGGTGCTTCTTGCAGAGCCTGTGTTCCTTCTGCAGGCGCGCGTCGTCGGCGAGCCAGGCCTGCGCACGCGCAGTCCAGTCGGGAGCGAAGCGCACACACGGCACACCGCCTTCGACCTGCCGCGTGCCGTCCGGTGCAGTGACGAGCCGCGGGGGCTCGCCGTCCACGGTCTCGAGGAAGAGGGCCACGGCGCGGTCGCGCAGTGGCGTCCACACCGAGAGGGCCTCGTTCATCCGTGTCACGCCCTCATGCGGCCGCTGCCGACGCAGGGTCGCAGCCGCCTGGGCGGAGGTCTGGCGCGAGACGCCCGCGCGGGCGGGCCGAGGCAGGGTGGGCTGCGGAAAGAAGCGCAGCCGCTCGAACCAGGGCGAGATCGATTCGAGCAGCAGCCGCCCGCGCTCGACCTCGCCGCGCTCCAAGAGCCACGCCAGCACCAGGAGCGCGCCCTCTTCGGCGGTCTCGAGATGGAACGCGCCCGCGTCGAGACGGCTCGTCAACTCTGCCGCGCCCAGGTCGACGAAGTGCGCGTTCAGCGCCGCGCGGCGGCTCGCCTCGGTGCCCCGGTCGAGATCGAGGGCCTTGGCCAGCGCGATCTCATGAGGCCGCAGCGGACCACCGGCCGAGAACCCGCCGGTCGCGAAGCCCCCGTGCACCACCTCGAGCGTCACCCACGGGGGCGCGTCGCCGACCGGAGTGCGCGAGCCGATCGCGAGAGCGCCCGTGATCATGCCGCGGATCACCTCGCTCCACTTCCGCACGCGGTCGCCTGCGCCGCTCGCCAGGGCGCGCTCATACTGGCCCCACGCGTATCCGAGGCCGACCTCCGGGCGCTCGTCGCTCATGAAAGGGTCCTGGAGGCAAGGATCGAACTTGCGCCCTGCCGGTCCTGAGCCGGCCGCTCACCACTGAGCTTCTCCAGGATGTTCGTCATCGGGTCCCCCAACGGTCGCCTAGAAACTGCGCCCCGCCCCGCCACCGCACGAGCTGCCGCCGCCACCGCCCGAGTAGCCGCTCGAGCCCCCGCCGCCACCACCGCCGCCTCCGGACGACGAGCCGCTCGACGGAGGCGTCTTGCGCGAGATGGTGCGCGTGTAGCGGTGCCGGTACCCGCACGACTTGCAGTGCTCGCGGACCTCCTCCTGGCCCTCGCTGTAGTAGGTGGCCTCGACGAGCGTGGTGCTCTCGATGTCGAGCCACTTGCCGCACTTGGGGCACTTGTGGCGCGCGACCATGTAGAACGCGACGACGCCGAACACGGCCGCGAAGCCCCAGAAGATCATCAGCGGCGCGCGGTCTTCGCCGCCCGCGCTGAGGGCCCACAGGCCCGTGAGCAGCGTGCCCGCGGTGCCGCCGCCGAGCGCGATCTTGCCGGGCAGGTGGTGCCGGATGCGGAACACGAGGAGCAAGATGTAGAAGGCCAGGAAGAACGCGCCGATCCCCACGCCGATGCTGAAGCTCGCGGCCTTGGCCGCCGCGCGCTGACGCCCGGCCGCCGCGCGGCGCTCGATGGCGCCCTCGCCGTTCTCCTTGCCCATATCGGCCGCGATCTGGTCGGCGAGCTTCACGAGGCCCGCGCCCCACTGGTCTTGCTTGAAGAGCGGGATGACCTCGTCGAGCATGCGGCCCACCTTGCCGTCGGGGAAGGCGCCCTCGAAGCCGTAGCCGGTCTCGATCTTGATGTCGCCGTGGCCGCCCGTGCCGGGGCGCACCAGGATGAGCAGGCCGTCGTCGCGGCCCTTGTGGCCGGGCTTCCACTTGGCGAAGAGATCGGTGGCGTAGGTCTCGCGGTCGCGGTCCCCGAGCGAGGACACGATGGCGATGTTGAGCTGGCCCACGCCCGCGGTGTCCACGGATTCGCACACGGATTCGAGGTGCGACAGGCTCGCGCCGTCGATGCGGCCTGTCTGGTCGAGGACGCACTTGCGGGCTGGCAGGTTGGGCAGATCGTCGGCGCGCGCGGGCAGCGCAGGAAGCACACAGAGACAGGCGAGACCGGCCAGAGCCTGGAGCAGGCGACGCATGAGTTCCCCTTCGAGCCGCAATGCGATCCGGGCCGGACTCGGACCCGAACCGACGTGATCGACGCCCGCAACCTATCGCGGACGCCGGGGCTCGCGCACGCCCTTTGGCAACGAGGCCGAGCGCGTGTTATTCCGCGACCATGAGCGACCCAAAGCACCCGTCTGCCGCCGAGCGGCTGCGCGCTGAAGTCGAGCGCTGGCGCACCCAGGATCTCGCGAAGTCGGCCGAGAAGATGCCGCCGCGCCAGAAGCACTTCCAGACCGATTCGGGGATCCCCATTCCCGACTTGAACACGCCCGCCGATGGCTCGCCCTCGGACGCGGATGTCGAGCGCTACGAGCGCGATCTGGGCCTGCCGGGCCGCTTCCCGTACACACGCGGGCCGCAGCCGTCGATGTACCGCGGCCGCCTGTGGACGATGCGCCAGTTCGCCGGCTTCGGCACGCCCGAGGACACAAACCAGCGCTTCAAGTACCTGCTCGAGCACGGCATGAGCGGCCTCTCGACCGCCTTCGACATGCCCGCGCTCATGGGCTACGACGCCGACCACGCCATGTCGCGCGGCGAGGTGGGCAAGGAGGGCGTCGCGGTCTCGAGCCTCAAGGACTTCGAGATCCTCTACGGCGGCATCCCGCTCGACAAGGTCACCACCTCGATGACCATCAACGCGAGCGCCATCTTCGCGTTGTGCGCGTACATCGCAGTCGCCGAGAAGCAGGGCGTGTCGCAGGACAAGCTCGGCGGCACCATCCAGAACGACGTGCTCAAGGAGTACATCGCGCAGAAGGAGTGGGTGGTGGGCCCGCGCCCGGCGACGCGCATCGTGGTCGACATGATCGACTACACGGCCAAGCACATGCCCAAGTGGCACCCGGTGTCGATCAGCGGGTACCACATCAGAGCGGCCGGAGCGACGGCGGTGCCGGAGCTGGCGTTCACGCTCGCGGACGGGTTCGGCTACGTCGAGGAGTGCATCAAGCGCGGCATGAACGTGGATGATTTCGCGCCGCGGCTGTCCTTCTTCTGGGACGTGCACAACGACTTCTTCGAGGAGATCGCCAAGTTCCGCGCGGCCCGGCGCATCTGGGCGCGGACCATGCGCGACAAGTTCGGCGCCAAGAAGCCGGCGAGCCTGATGCTGCGTACACACGCGCAGACGGCCGGCGTGTCGCTGACGGCGCAGCAGCCGTACAACAACGTCGTGCGCGTGGCGCTGCAGGGCCTCGCGGCAGTGCTGGGCGGGACGCAGTCCTTGCACACGAACTCGCTCGACGAGACGTACGCGCTGCCGACTGAAGAAGCGGTCACCATCGCGCTGCGCACGCAGCAGATCATCGCGCACGAGAGCGGCGTCGATCGCGTGGTGGACCCGCTGGGCGGCTCGTGGTTCGTCGAGTACCTCACGGATGAGATGGAGAAGCGCGCGAACGCCATCTTCGAGAAGATCGACCGCCTGGGCGGCATCATCCGCGCCATCGAGGAGGGCTGGCCGCAGCGCGAGATCGCGGACAGCGCGTTCAACCACCAGCGTGAGGTCGAGACGGGCGAGCGCAAGATCGTGGGCGTCAACGCGTTCAAGAGCGACACCAGCGCGAACATCCCCACGCTCAAGGTGCACGACGAGGTCCAGCACTCGCAGATCGAGCGGCTCCTGGCGGTGAAGCGGGCGCGCTCGGCGGCGGACGTGAAG
>JAFEBC010000567.1 GCA_018266095.1 Deltaproteobacteria bacterium | reverse complement strand
TGGGGAGGCGCAGCGCATCGAGCGCTCGCGCGAATTGGCGCGCGCCGACACGGGCCGCACGCTCTACGTGCTCGACGAACAGACTACGGGCCTGCACTTCGAGGACATCCGGCGCTTGCTGGTCGTGCTCGAGCGCCTGGTGGAAGCGGGCAACAGCGTGCTGGTCATCGAGCACAACCTCGACGTCATCAAGTGCGCCGACTGGATCATCGACGTCGGCCCCGAGGGCGGCGACGCGGGCGGGCACATCGTGGCCACGGGCACGCCAGAGGAAGTCGCGCGCGAGCCGAAGAGCTACACGGGGCAGTACTTGAGCAAGGTGCTCAAGCGCGCGCCGGTGGCCAAGGGCGGGTAGCGATCCTACTGCGGCGCGCTCGGCGTCGTCCCCTGCACCGGCTTGGCCTGCTTCGCGTTCCCCTTCGCGTCCGGCTCCACCGGCTCGAACAGCTCGTAGTACTTGAGCTCGTCCATGCGCTCGAGCACGTCCATCTGGCGCGCGAGCTCGGCGTCCTCGGGGGAGAGCTTGGCCTTGGCGGACTTGTCGGATCGATCCTTCGAGTCCCTGGGATCCTTCGCGCTGGCGCTCGCGCTCGCAGGGTCAGCGGCCTTCGAATCCTTCGCGGGCTTGACCTCCGCGACCGACTTGGGCTCGCTCGACGGCGCTTCGGGCGCAGGGCCCGTGTCGACCACCATCGTCTGCTTCGGCGCCGGGTGCCCCGCGTCGGACGCGTGATCAGCGCTCTGCATCACGGCCAGCCCAGCCGCGACCCAGAGCCAGAGCGGGACCATCTAGCCCCCCAACCGGGCCGCGTCGAGCGCCGTCATGGCCGCCCACGCCGCTCGCGGCGCTGCTCCTGCCGCAGCTCCTGCCGCTGACGCTGGAGCTGCTCGCGCCGCTCCCGGAACTGCCTGCGCGCGGTCTCGCGCTCCTCGGGCGACATCGCCTGCCAGCGGCGCATGTTCTCGAGGATCTTCTCGCGCTCCTCGGGGCTCGAGCGCAGCACCTCGCGCAGCGACTGGCGCAGCTCGGCCTTCTTCTCCGGCGGCAGCGCGCGGAACTTCTTCCACTGCTCGATGACCTTCTGGCGCTCCTCCGGGCTCAGCTTCTGGAAGCGCTCGTAGGCCGACTCGACCATCTTGCGCTCCTCCGGCGCCAGCTTGCGCAGCCGGTCGAGCTTCTCGCGCAGCTCGGCGCGCTCCTCGGGCGTGAGCTGCTGCCACTCGCGGAAGCGCTGGCGCAGCTCCTCTTGCTTCTCGAGCGGCAGCTTGGCGAAGCGCTCCTCGGGCGTGGGCTCCTCGGCGCGCGCGGGGGCGGCGAGGAAGGTCAGCGCGAGCGCGAGGGCGATGGCGGCGCGGGCGATCATTGGGCCGTCCCCAGGAGGTGCAGCGATTCGACGACCTCGAGATCCTCGAGCGCCTCCTGGTTCTGCATCACCGGGAGATCCTCGAGCAGGTCCAGCTTCTGCGCCACCGCGAAGTCGTTGCTGGCGATGAGCCCCGCGCGATCGTCTGCGGCCTGTCGCGGCGACAGGAAGAGGAGGAGCGCCAGCGCGGCCGTGCCCGCCAGCAGCACGCCGCCGAAGGCCCAGCGGAAGCGCGCGAAGATCGAGCGGCCGCGCGCCTCGTCCGCGTGGATCGCCACCTTGGCCGCGAACCCGGGACGCGCCTCGAACGCGGTCAGCGCCGGCAGCAGCGCCCGCGCCTCGCCGAGCAGCTTCAGCTCGTCCGCGCAGGCCGCGCAGGTGGCCAGGTGCGCCCGCACCGAGTCCTGCTCCCCGGCAGCCAGGCGCCCGTCGAGCAGCGCGCCGAGCCGGTGGGCCTCGTGCACTGTGTCGGGCTGGGTAGACATGGGAAGGCTCCGGGAGGACTTCCGGGTCGGCATGACCCGCTCGTGATCAACGACACAGGGCGTGGCCGTAAGGTTACACGACCCGATTGTTTCGACGCACGCGTCCGTTTCAGGCCAGCCGGAAGCGCAGCGGCAAGAAGCCTCCGAGGTCGATCTCGTCGCCGTCCTCGAGCATGCGTACGTCCAGCGGCTGCCCGTGCCGATACGACCCGCGCGGAGACTTCAAGTCCTCGAAAACAGGGCGCTCTTCCTTCCAGAGGATGCGCGCGTGCCGCGGCGCGATGAGCGGCAGATCCAGGCGCAGATCGGCCCCCTCGGCGCTGCCCAGCGTGAACTCTCCCATGCCGATCTCGCTCCCCGGCCGCCCGTCGCCGGCGACGAACAGGCGCACGGCCTGGTCGGGCCGCTTGGGGCCCATCGCCAGCGTCATCGAGGGCACCACCGCCGCTGCGTAGGCCGAGAGCGCGCGCGCCACCACCTCGCGCGGGGTCAGCCGCGTCCGCTGCGAGAGCTGATCGATGATGGCCCGCTCGTGCGGCCCGAGGATGTCGAGATCCTCCTGTGGCTCCGCGGCCTTGGGCGACTTCGGCGCCTTCTCGGGAGCGTGGGCCTTCTCCGGCTTCTCGGCCTTCTCGGGCTTCGACGCGGGCTTGGCCTTCACGGCCGCTTGCTTCGGCTCCGGAGCGGACCGCGCCGCTCCCTTCCTGCCCAGCGTCTTGGCCGGGCGCTTTCCTGAATCCGCCATAGATGCGCCTGTCCTACCATGATCAGCGGGGCGGCCTGCTAGAGTTCACTCATGGACGATCCGGTCTCGCGCATCGCCGCCCTGCAGGCGCGCATCGCCGAGCTCGAGGCGCGCGCCGCCGAGGGCGACCAGATCCGCGACCAGCTCGCCCTGTCCGAGGAGCGCTTCCGGCTCGCCTTCCGCACCAGCCCGGACGCCATCAGCATCACCCGCGTCGACGACGGCACCTTCGTGGACGTGAACGACGGCTTCACGCGCAACCTCGGCTTCACCCGCGAGGAGGCGATGGGCAAGAGCTCGGTGTCGCTCGGCATCTGGGCCGAGGACGGCAGCCGCGACGAGATGGTGCGCATCCTGCGCTCGCAGGGCCGGGTGGAGAACTTCGAGACGCGCTATCGCAAGAAGGACGGGACGCTCATCGAGTCCCTGTTCTCCGCCGAGCCGCTGCTGCTGGACGGCGTGCCGCACCTCTTGTCGGTGGGCCGCAACATCGACGACCTGCGCAAGTCGCAGAAGCTCTTGCGCGAGAGCGAGGCGCGCTTCAAGACGCTCTTCGAGCACGCGCCCGACGCCATCACGCTGCAGGCGACGGACGGCCGCTACCTCGAGGTGAACAAGACGGGCTGCGACTGGCTCGGCTACACCCGCGATGAGTTCCTGCACATGGACTCGCTGGCGGTGCTGACGGCGACCTCGCTGGACACGGCGCGGGCGGCGTTCGCGGAGACCTTGCAGGGCGGCTCGCCGGTGTTCGAGAGCCGGCTCTTGCGGCGCGACGGCTCGGAGCTGCCGGTCGAGACGGGCATGCAGCGCATCGAGTTCCTGGGCGCGACGGCGGTGCTGAGCGTGAGCCGCGACCTGTCCGAGCGCAAGCGGCTCGAATCGCAGCTCGTGTCGGCGCAGCGCATGGAGGCGGTGGCGCGGCTGGCGTCGGGGGTGGCGCACGACTTCAACAACCTGCTCACGGTCATCCGCGGCTTCGCGGCGCTGCTGGCCGATTCGCTGCAGGGCACGCCGCACGTGGACGACGTGGCGCAGATCGACCGGGCCGCCGCGCGCGCTGCGGAGCTCACGCGCCAGCTCCTCGCGTTCGGGCGCAGGCAGGTGCTGCTCCCGCGCGACCTCTCGCTCAACGAGCTCATCGCGGGCCTGGAGAAGATGCTGGCGCGGCTGGTGCCGGCCCACGTGTCGCTGACGCTCGACTGCGCGCCGGACCTGGGCGTGGTGCGCGCGGATCCCGGCCAGATCGAGCAGGTGCTGACGAACCTGGTGGTCAACGCGCGCGACGCGATGCCCGAGGGCGGAAAGCTCTGCCTGCGCACGTTCAACGAGAGCCGCGCCGGCCCCGAGGGCGCGCGCGAGTGGGTGGTGCTGGAGGTCGAGGACGACGGCGTGGGCATGGACGAGGCCACGCGCAAGCGCATCTTCGAGCCGTTCTTCACCACCAAGGAGACCGATCGCGGCACGGGCCTGGGCCTCTCCAGCGTGCACGGCATCATCGTGCAGAGCGGCGGCCTCATCGAGGTCGACAGCGCGCTGCGAGAGGGCACGGTGTTCCGCATCCTGCTCCCGCGGGCGAGCGGCGCGGCAGAGCCCTTGGCGCCGGCGCGGGGCACGTCACGCGTGCAGGGCAAGGGCGAGCTCGTGCTCCTGGCCGAGGACGACCCGGGCCTGCGCGCGCTGGTGGCGCACTCGCTGCGGCAGTCGAACCACGAGGTGCTGGAGGCCCCCGACGGCCGCGCGGCGCTCATCCTCGCCGAGGGCTCCAAGCGGCCCATCGACGCGGTGGTCACCGACATCGTCATGCCGCAGATGAACGGGCGCGAGCTGGTTCGGCACCTGCGCGACAGGCGGCCCGACCTGCCGGTGGTGTTCATGTCGGGCTACGCCGACGAGCTCCTCGTGCGCGACCTGCCGCACGGGCCCGGGAACGCGTTCGTGCGCAAGGTCTTCCGGCCGGACGAGCTCCTGGTGGCCGTGCGCGAGGTGCTGGAGCCGCGCGCCGCTTCCTAGCGGCACCCCGGCTTGCACACGTTGGTGGCGATGCACTTCCCGCTCACGCAGTGCGAGTCGTCGGTGAAGCCGTTGGCGACGTTCGGGCAGTCGTTGTCCACCGAGCAGGTGCAGGTCCCGCCGCCGCCGTCCGGGTTGTCGCAGTGCGCGCCCGCCTGGCTGCCGCAGTCGCTGGTCTGGTCGCAGCCCACCGGCACCTTGGTGCACGACCACGAGCGCGGGCACTGGGCCTCGGGCCCGCCGTAGGTGCAACCGAGCGCGCAGACGTTCTGCTCGGACTGGAGCTGCACGCAGAGGTTGGGCGAGCCGCTGGTCTGCGGGAACGGGCTCTTCCTGCAGTCGTCGTTCGACGAGCAGGTGCCGCACCAGAGCTGCTGGTTCGCGTCCCAGCACTGGCCCGAGGTCACGCCGCTGGGGCACGCGGGCGAGCCGGTCTCGCCGCAGCAGAACTGGCCGTAGTTGCAGCCGAGCGCCGCGCCGCCCGCCTCGAGGCACGTCTGGGCGACGCAGGTCTTCGAGCCCGCGCTGCCCGAGCAGATGTAGCCCGCGTTGCAGTCGGTGGACGCGCGGCAGTCGGTCTTGCACGCGTGGTTCGACAGGTCGCAGTAGCCGTGGCTGTGGTTCGC
This sequence comes from Deltaproteobacteria bacterium, assembly GCA_018266095.1. Lineage (GTDB taxonomy): Bacteria > Myxococcota > Myxococcia > Myxococcales > 40CM-4-68-19 > CAIWCD01. The sequence continues at coordinate 4,399 of JAFEBC010000567.1, read as the reverse complement.
GCTGGAGGCCGGGCACTCGACGTCGCCCAGGCACTCCGGCGGCGGCAGGCGGCAGCGGTTGACCTGCTTGTCGACGCCCGAGGCCGCGCACACGAGGCCCGTGCCGCAGTTGGTGACGCCGGGCGTGCAGGTCGCGCCGCAGCGGCCCTTGCCGTAGTTCGGGTTCGTCGGCGGCACGTCGGCGAGCGAGGGCACCATGTTGCACACGAGGCCGGTGGCGCAGAGCGAATCGCCCGTCTTCAGGTCGAACGTGCAGGCCGCGACGCACACGTACTGGTTCGTGTCGCAGAGAGGCGTGGCCGACGCGGGATCGCAGTCGTTGTCGCTGTTGCAGGCGCCCTGCGCGCCGCAGTGGCCGCCCGCCGGCGTGCAGTAGACGCCGCCGTCGGTGGGGTTCGTGTACCCCTGCGGGCAGGAGTGCGAGACGTCCTTCTTGGGGATGCACGAATCGACGGTGTTGTAGCCCGCCGCCTTCGGCACGCAGTCGGCGATGTGGTCGAGGCTCGGGTCGTTGCCGCACTCCTGGCTCTGGGTGCACGCGGTGCACGCGAGGTGCAGCGGCTTGCAGGTCACGTCGGCCTGGTCGCAGTAGCACGCCGAATCCGCGCAGTAGTCGGCGCCGAAGCCCTGGTAGTCGCAGTTGCCCTGGCCCTGCGGGCACGGCTTGGCGTCGCGGCAGATGCCGGTCGTCTTCTCGCACCAGCGCGCGGTGCCGCAGGCCGTGTCGGAGGTGCAGGGCCCGCCGCCGTCGTGCGTGCCCGCGTCGTGGGTGCCCGCGTCGTTGCCGTTGCCGGCGTCGTTGCCGTTCTCGGTGTTGCCGCTGTTGCTGGAGCAAGCGGGGTGGACGGCGAGCGCGAGCATCAGCCCGGCGAAGAAGCCGAGCGACGTGCGCAGGGTGGCGGCGCGGACAGAGGGGTTCACGCGGTTTGTTTAGCAGAGGTCCAACAAGCGGCATCGGACGAAGTGATGAGGGCGGAACGTGGTGCCGGCCGGAGTTGTGGCAAGGTTCGCCGCATGCACCTGCGCACTGCGTCGTGGCTCGCGTCCCTGAACGGCTCGCCTCGCACCGGGCCGACTCGCCTCGTGTCCATCCTCTTCGTGCTCGCGCTGGCGGCGCTGACCTCCGGCTGCACGCGCTGGTTCTTCGGCGGCCCCAAGGTGCCCGGCGTCGTCTTCGAGCGCGCCAACGTGCGCGAGGTCCGCTTCGACGGCGCCTCGCTGCAGCTCGCGTTCCGCATCGACAACCCGAACGACGGCCCGATGACCATCACCTCCTCGAGCTACGACCTCGCGCTCGACGGCAAGACCGTGGCCTCGGGCGCGTTCACGCAGGGCCTCTCCGTCGCCGGGCACTCGTCCGAGGACGTCGCGCTGCCCGTGGAGCTGCTCTTCAAGGATCTCGAGGGCGGTCTCCTCGGCGCGGCCAAGAAGAAGCGCACCACGTGGACGCTGAGCGGCCTCGTGACTTTTGCGACGCCCGTGGGCCCCCTGCCCTTGCCCGCGCGCGCGTCAGGCGACGTCGACCTGCCGCAGCCGCCCACGTTCTCCATCGATCAGCCGCGGGCCGACGGCGTCACCATCGTGGGCGCGCACCTCGTCATCCCCGTGCGCATCACCAATCCCACCCCGTTCGACCTGCCCGCGCCCTCGGGCCGCGCCAGCTTGAGCATCGACGGCAACGACGTGGGCAGCGTGCGCCGCGACAGCCCTGACGTGGTCCCCGCCAAGGGCACGCTCGTGCTCGACCTCGACACCACGCTGCGCTTCCAGGACGTGGGCGCGGGCGTCTACAAGCTGCTCTCGATGGGCGAGCCGAAGATCCGCCTCGAAGGAGAGGTCGCGTTCGGCGGCGCGGTGGTGCCGTTCGAGCTGGAGCAGAACGCGAAGTTCGGCCGCAATGGGCCGAAGAGCCAGTTTTAGCCCCTTTGGCGGCTCGTCCTGGAAGGCGGTGCCCGCCCGATCACTCAACGCAGAGACGCCAAAGCGCTGAGGCTCCTCCCGAGGGGCGGCACACGAGCACCAAGCCCACGGGCGAGCTACTTGCCGAACAAGTGCTTCAGCTTGTCGAGCAGCTTCAAGTCGCCGAACAGCGTCACCGACACGAGCAGGCCCACGAGCAAGAGGAACCCGATGGTGTGCAGCACGAGCTCGAGCCGCTGGTTCGGCTTCTTGCGCGTGATGATCTCGTAGCCCAGGAACACGAGCCGCCCGCCGTCGAGCGCGGGGATGGGCAGGAAGTTGAACACGGCCAGGCTCACCGAGAGCGCGGCCAGCATGCTGCCGAACGCGGACAGGCCGTGCTTCACCGCCTCCGAGGCCTGCTGGATGATGCCGAGCGGACCCGAGAGGCCGCCGCCGCCGCCCCTGAAGAGCGCCAGGAAGCCGAAGATGGTCTGGTGGTTCAGCGTGCGCAGATCGTCGAGCGAGCGGCCGAACGCGGCGGAGAGCGGGACCACGAGCAGGTTGCCGATGTGCACCACGCCGATGAGCCCGTTGCGCGGCTTCACGTCGAGCACGACAGGCGTACCAGCGCGATCGACCGCGACCTTGCGCACCTCGGGGCCGACCTTGTGCAGCTCACCCGAGAGCGAGCTCAGATCGTGCACGGGGACGCCGTCGATGGAGGTGACGATGTCGCCCGTCTGCATCCCCGCGGCCTGCGCCGCGCCGTCCGGCATCACCTCGAGCCGCAGCACGGACAGATCGCGCCCGCCCACGCTCACGTAGAGGAGCAGCAGGATCACGAACGCGGCCAGGTAGTTCACGCCCGGCCCCGCCGCGATGACGAGGAAGCGCCGCCACGCGGGCTTGTTCAGGAAGTGCGTCGGGTCGTTCGGGTCCGTCTTGGGCGCGTTCGGATCGACGGGCGCGTCCTCGTCCTCGGGCGTGAACCCCGAGATCTTGCAGTAGCCACCGAGCGGAATCGCCGAGAGCCGGTAGTCGATGCCCTTGTGCGAAAAGCCGAACAGCCGCGGGCCGAAGCCGATCGAGTAGACCTCGACCTTCATGCCCATCCACAGCGCCACCAAGAGGTGGCCGAACTCGTGCACCGCGATGAGGATGGACAGGCCGATGACGGCGTAGAGGTAGCTCAGCAATTCAGCTCCGAAGGCGCGAGGCCGGCGCGCAGATCAAGGCCACAGCTTGCGGCGCTGGCCCGTCTTGGCCCAGTGGAAGTAGTCGCGCAGGATCTGCCCGTGGTCGAAGGCCATGTCGGCCCAGGGGATCTCGCTCTCGGAAAACCATCGGGCCTGCGCCGCATCGTCCTCGCCCGAAGGCATCGAGCCCGGCGGGACCTTGCACGCGTACACGGTGGACATGGTGTGCTGGCGCGGGTCGCGCTTGGGGTCCGAGTACACGAAGAGCTGCTCCACGAGCTCGACGTCGAGGCCCGTCTCTTCCTTCGCCTCGCGCCTGGCCGCGTGCCCGACCTCTTCGCCCTCATCGACGAAGCCGCCCGGGATGGCCCAGCCCTTGGGGGGATTCTTGCGCTCGATCAGCACCACGCGGCCCGTGCCGTCGGTGATGATGGCGTCGGCCGTGGGCGTGGGGTTCCGGTAGGGGTAGGCCATGAGGTCGTGGTCGCCAGTCTAATCGTGCGATCGAGGATGCGCTTGTTGGGGGTCCGCGTCCCCTCGGAGGTTCAGCGGCCCGTCATTCCGGAGGAGAGCGTTTGGTGAGGGGTGATCTTCTTCTCGAGCGCGTGCGCGAACAGGGCCCGGCAGAACGGCTGCGCGGTGCCGCCCTTGCCCGCGAGGGCGTTGGCGACCGCGAGCGCCGTGCGGGCCGCGTCGAGGCGATTGTCGGCGCGCAGCACCGGCACCATGTCGCGCACGCGGCGGGCGTAGCGCGGCTTGCGCACCTCATCGAAGTACGCGGCGGCGGCGTCATCGGCGGCCTGCTCGAGCGCGGCCTTCCGCTGCGCCTCGTCGGCGTAGAGCTGGCTCGTCTGGATCTCGTCGAACTTCAGGCCGAAGAGCCGCAGCGGCTCCTCCTCAGGAATCCAGGCGATGAAGAGCGGATCCTCGAAGAGCGCGCCGCCCGCGAGCTGGTGCGGCAGCTCTCCATCCGGCCCGAAGTCGAGCTCGTCGGCCGGGTGCGGCGGCTCGGTCTCGGGCGCGCGGCCCAAGGACGCCAGCGCCTGCCCGTACGTCTGCGGCGGCGCGAAGCCATTGCGCGACCCGGCCTCGGCGGCCTGCGCGATCACCCAGCGCGCGTGCGCCCGCGGCACCTCGGCGGTCGACACCACGCCCCCGCGCGGCATCTTCTTGACGAAGTCGCGGAACGACTTGCGCGGCAGCAAGAGCGCGTCCACGGCGATGATGCCCTTCACGTCCGAGAGCACCACCTGCACGAGCTCCACGCCGCCGCGCGCGTTGCGCGCCATCCACACCGCGCG
>JAFEBC010000566.1 GCA_018266095.1 Deltaproteobacteria bacterium | reverse complement strand
CTCGGAGTCGTGTGCGCGCGCGGGGACCGAGGCGGCGGGCGCGTGATGCGAGGGGACGCGGGCGTGCTGCGAGGCGATGGGCGCGGGCGCCTGCACGGGAGCTGGCGCGACGTGCTCGATCACCGAAGGAGCAGGCAGTTTCGTGTCCTCGTTCAGGGCCGCGGCACGGACACGCGTGTCGGGATCGGCCGCCAGGCGCGCCAGGATCTCGTCGCAGCCATCGACCGTCTGCGCCAACGCAGCCGCGCGCCGGCGCACCGCGGGCACCGCATCACTGGCCGCGAGATCGATCGCCTCGCGCGCGTGCGCACCGCCGAGGGCCGCGAGCGATTCGAGCGCAGCCATGCGCACCAGGGGAGCCTCCGCCTCGGTTTGCAGCGCCGCGACCATTCCGAACGCAGCCTCGCCGCCGCAGGCCACGAGGGCACGGGCGAGATCCGCGCGCGCCTTGGTGTCCGTCTCGCGTCCGAGCGCCGCAGCCAATGCAGGAGCGGCCGCCGCCGACGGGAGCGCAGCGAGGTGACGCGCAGCCTGTGCACGCCGCGCAGGATCGTGCGCGACGAGTCCCTTCAAGCACTGCTCGGCCAGCGCGAGCGCGGCGGCGCCACCCGTCGGGCGCGCGGGCTGCGCAGGCTGCGACACCGCGGCGGGCTTGTTGTTGAGCGCCGCGATCCCCGGCAGCACCTCCGTGTGCGAGGCCTGCGGCACCGCCTGCTCGACCTTCCCGCGCGAGATGGCCTGCGCCGCCGCCGCGCGATCGAGCTCGGCCGACAGACCACCCAAGCGGCCCTCGGCCCACAGCTTGCGCGCGGCCTCGACGGCGTCCGGCTCGCGATGCGCCACCGGCGCGACGGGCTCGATCTCCGCGGGAGCAGGCGGCGTGAGGCCGTGCTGCACGAAGAGCGCGTCCGTCTGCCGCTGCCGCTCGCGCAGCGCCAGGACCTCTCCGCGCAGCTCGCTGATGAACTGGGCCAGCGCCGCCGGCTCCTCATCGCCCGCGCGCGCCTGCGCGATCATCTCGTCCATCCAGCGCGACCGCTCGAGCTTCTTGAGCTCCAGCTCGCGCCTGCACTCGTCCAGCTCGGCCTGGAGCTGCGCGGCCCGCTGACGCTCGGACTCCAGCGCCGCCGAATCGATCCCGGGCTGCTGCTGCGGCCGCGCGAGCAGGGCGGCCATGCGCGCGCGATCGGCCTCCAGCTCCGCCAACTGCAGCCGCGCCGCCGACGATTGCAGCTCCGCCGCGCGCCGCGCCTCCTCGGCCTTCACCCGCTCGGCCTCAGCCGACGACGACCGCGACTGCGCGCCCGCCAGCTCCGCGGCCAGCTCCGACAGGCGCCACTCGAAGAAGACGATCTTCTCCAGCGCGGCCCGCAACAATTCAGGCGCAGCCGGAGACGGCCCTCGATTCGGCAGGCGTTCCGGCATCTTGTGGAGCTCCCGTGGGTCCAACGCGCCCTCGCCGCTTCGAGCCTTGACGCAAATGCACCTTCAGTGGATCGACGTCGTGCGGCAAGGTATCTTGAGTGGATCGATCGGTCAAGGGCCGGGTTCCGTCAACTGGCGCTGGAGCTGCCCGGAGGCCGCGAGCAGCAGTTCGACCTCCCGCTTGGTGGGCTGCGCGCGCTTCAACGCGCGCAGGAGCCCCTCCCAGATTACATCGGGCTGCTGCGGATTCAGGAAGCCCGCTTGCAGCAGCAGGGCGCGCGCGCGCTCGCGCAGGAGCTGCACCAACTTCTCCGGCGCGGGCTCATCGTGCGCGCGCGGATCTTCCTGAGGCCGCTCGACGCTCTTCGCGCCCGCGAGCCTCTCGCCGTGCCCGCCGAGCCGCCCGTTGCCGCGCGCGCGCATCACCTCGTAGCCGAAGATCAGGACCGACTGCGCCAGGTTGATCGACGCCTTCTCCACAGTGGGGATCGTCGACAGCGCGCCCGCGCGACGCAGGTGTGCGTTGTCGAGCCCGCGCACTTCATCACCGAACACCAGCGCCACCGGAGCCGAGGCCTGCGCAGTCGTGCCCGCGCCCTCCGCGCCCAGGAGCCGCTTCGCCGCGGCCTCCGGATCGAGCGCAGGCATCCCCTCGATCACGCGGCCCGTGGTCATCACCACGTCCACGCAATCCGCCAGCGCCTCCTCGAGCGTGCGCACCACCTTCATCTGCTCGAGCTGCTCATCCGCGCCCGCCGCCAGCCGCGCCGCCTGCGCGCGATCAAAGCCCTCAGGCTCGACCACCCACAGCTCACCCGCGCCCGTGTTGGCGAGCGCGCGCGCGGCCGAGCCGATGTTCTGCGACGAGCGGGGCCTGTGCAAAACGAAGCGGACTACACCCATCGCTGCACTCCAGAGATGCCGATGCCCGACCACATCATGCGGCGCTCCACGATCCGGTTTCCCTCTGGGAAACCTCCACCAGGGGTGAGCTGCCGCTCCCCTGGACCCCCAACAAGCCGACGATCCTGCTCCTCCGTGACTAGACCACCAACCGCCGCGCGCGCCAGTGGTATCGTCCGCGCCCCATGGACCGACACGCGACGCTCACCGCCCAGCTCTCGCACACGCTCGATCGCGCCGACTTCCCCACGCTCGGCACGCTCTACCGCGGCAAGGTCCGCGACAACTACACGCGCGGCGACACCATCGTCATGATCACGAGCGACAGGCTCTCGGCCTTCGACCGCGTGCTCACCACGGTGCCCTTCAAGGGCGAGCTGCTCTCTCGCCTGGCCGTGTTCTGGTTCGAGAAGACGCGCGACGTGATGCAGAACCACATCCTGGACGTACCGGATCCGAGCGTGCAGGTGGTGCGCAAGCTGCGGACCTTGCCGATCGAGGTCGTCGTGCGCGGGCGCCTCACGGGCTCGCTCTGGCGCGACGTGCAGGCGGGGAAGGGCGCGCAGGCGTACGGCATCACGCTCGATCCCTCCATGAAGAAGGACCAGGCGTTCGAGACGCCGATCCTCACGCCCTCGACGAAGGAAGCCGTGGGCACGCACGACGAGCCGATCTCGCCCGCTGGCCTCATCGCGCGCGGCGCGTGCACGCAAGCGCAGTGGGACTTCATCTCCGAGCGCGCGCTCGCCCTCTTCGCGCGCGGACAGGAGTGGGCCCGGTCGCGCGGGCTCATCCTCGTCGACACCAAGTACGAGTTCGGCACCGACGCGCAGGGCAAGCTCTGGCTCATCGACGAGATCCACACGCCGGATTCATCGCGCTACTGGCTGCTCGAGGGCTCCGACGAGCGGTTCAAGAAGGGCGAGGAGCAGCGCAACCTGGACAAGGAGTTCGTGCGCCAGTGGCTCATCAGTGAGCGCGGCTGGAAGGGTGACGGGCCCGCGCCGGAGATCCCGGGCGAGGTGCGCGTGCAGCTCGCGGAGAAGTACTGCGCGCTGTTCGAGCAGGTCACGGGACAAGAGGCGCCGCTCGAGGCGGGGAGCGTGCACGGGCGCATCGAGCGGGCGCTGCGCGCCGCTGGAATGCTCTAGCGAGCAGCACTTGCGTGGCGGGTGCGCAAGGGCGACGACTCACCGCAGAGTCGCCGAAGCGCAGAAGTGTGATCATCTGCGAAATTCTGCGTCTCAGCGGCTCTGCGGTGAACGATCGAGGCAGGCACGGTGCCTCGACAGCCCTTG
>JAFEBC010000565.1 GCA_018266095.1 Deltaproteobacteria bacterium | reverse complement strand
TGCCGGCGCCGCTCGTGCTGGTGAGTGAGGCGCCCTGGAGCTCGATGAGCAGGACCTCGTCGCCGGGCTGGAAGGCGTCGCTCGAGGAGACGGTGGCGCCGTTGGGGGTGAGCGCGAGGACCTTGAGCGTGGCGCCGTCGGGGAAGGTGCGGTTCGGGCGCACGTCGGTGGAGAGGTTCCAGGTGCGCGCGGCGGGGACGGTGAGCTCGCCGTCGGCGCCGGTGCCGTAGGGGAGGTCTTGCGTCTCGGCGTGGCCGGTGTCGGTGCGCCAGTCGGCCGAGGAGAGCAGCGGATCGCGGCGGGCGAGCGTGGTGAAGTCCTCGGCGGCGTAGGCGACGTTGCCGGGCGCGACGAAGCTCAAGGTGAGGCTCGCGGCGCAGTCGCCGGAGCGGCCGAGCGCGGCGGTGACGGTGACGGGCGCGACGCCGCCCGAGAGCTGGGACGCGGGCGGCGCACGGAAGGCGAAGTCGGCGCGGCCGGCAAAGGCGCGCACTTGCACGCCGGGGAGGTCGGGGTCCACGTCGGGCGCGGTGATGGCGGCGCCGCCGGTGGCCGCGACGGTGATCTCGGTGCCGTCGGCGACGGGGTTGCCGTTGAGGTCCAGGAGCGGCTCGGCGATGGCGAGCAAGGTGGACGCGCCGTCGGCGGGCGGGCGATCGGACGCGGCGAGCGTGCAGGAGGGCGATGCTTCGTTGCCGCTGGCGCAGCCCGGGAGCGGCACGCGGAGGCCCACGCTGGTGGCCGAGCAGGAGCCGCCCGCGCACACGCCCGCGCCGGTGCAGCCGTCCAGGCAGTCGGCCACCTGAACCCAGCCCGTGCCGTCGCATTGTTGGACTGCCGAGCCCGCGCAGCGCACGGCGCCCTGCGTGCAGCCGCCCGGAGGAGGCAAGCAGACTCCGTTGGCGCAGCCGTCGGAGCAGTCGGGCTGGCGCACCCAGCCGGAGCCGTCGCCGGCGCAGACCTCGACCGCGGTGCCGTTGGCGGCGCAGCGGCGCGCGAGCGGGTTGCACACGGGTGCCGCGCAGGCCGCCCTGCCCTGCCCGAGATCGATGCAGCCGAGCGAGCCGCACGCCGAGCCCTGCGTGAAGCCGCTGCCGTCGGGGCGGCACACGAGCACGTTGGCCTTGCTCACGTCGCACTTGGAGTCACCCGGCGAGCACACCGCGCCGCCGCCGCCCGTCGAGCCCGAGCTCTGGCAGGCCCCGTTGGCGCAGCCGAACGCACACGGGGTGCGGTTGATGTAGTTCAGGCCCTGCGCGTCGCACTGCTCGACCGCGCTGCCGTCGCAGGTCCAGGTGCCGGGAGTGCAGAGCTGCGAGGAGCACACGCCGTCGACGCAGACGCCGCTGCTCTCGCACGGCTTGTCCACGAAGCCGCTGCCGTCGTTGGCGCAGACCTGGGCCGTGTGCGGGTCGCCGTCCTTGCAGCGCACATCGAGCGGCCGGCACGCGCGGGCGACGCAGGTGGTGCTGCTCGTGTCGCAGCCGAGCGGGCAGGCGGTGGTCATCGTCCAACTGAAGGTGCCGTCCGAGGCCTTGCGGCAGGTCTCGATGCCGCTCGTGCCGCAGCGGGTGGCGCCCTCGGTGCACGAGGTGGCGACGCAGGCGCCGGCGACGCAGGTGCGGCCCGCGTCGCAGTCCTTGGTGGTGAAGCTCTTGCCGTCTGCCGTGCAGGTCTCGAGCTGGGTGGGCGCGCCCGTCACGCAGCGCGTCTCCAGCGGGCGGCAGGCGATGGTGTTGCACGCGGGCGCGGCGCCCGAGGAGTCGCAGCCGAGCGGGCAGCCTTGCGTGGTGGACCAGTGCGCGCCGCGCGGTCCCGTGACGCAGCTCTCGACGCCGGCCGCTCCGCAGCGGGTGGCGCCGAGGGTGCACGCGGGCGTCTGGCACACGGCGGCGACGCACTCCTGGCCGCTGTCGCAGGCGTGGTCGGTGTAGCCCGAGCCGTCCGCGCGGCAGACCTCGACGGTCGCTGCGCCGCCGGGCGCGCACTGCACCGAGAGCGGGCGGCAAGTCGTCTGCGTGCACGCGGCGGTGGCAGAGTCGCAGCCTTGCGGGCAGCCCTGCGTCACCGTCCAGCGGCCCAAGCCCGAGCTGTTGTCGAGGACGCACGTCTCGACGCCCGCCGTCCCGCAGCGGGTGGCGCCGGGCGAGCAGGTGCTGGCGCCGCACACTCCCTGGTCGCACTGGGTGCCGCCGCAGGGTCGATCGACATAGCCGCTGCCGTCGGCGAGGCAGAGCTGGGCCGTGCCAGTGTCGCCGGGCTTGCAGCGCACATCGAGCGGGCGGCACGCGCCGGGCTTGCAGGTGCCCGTGCCCGGATCGCAGCCGAGCGGACAGCCGAGGGCGAGCGTCCAGTGGAGGGGGCCCCCAGAGGGGTCGGCCGCGCAGAGCTCCACGCCTGCCGCGCCGCAGCGGGTGTCGCCCGCGGTGCACACCGAAGATTCACACGCGCCCGACACGCAGACCGCGTTGTCCGCGCAAGGCCGGTCGAGCCAGGTGCTGCCGTCGCCCGCGCAGAGCTGCACCGTGCCGGGCGCGCCGTCCTTGCAGCGCACGTCGAGCGGCTTGCAGCCCGCGGTCTTGCACTGGCCGTTGTCGCAGCCGAGCGGGCACGACTGGAGCAGCTTCCACGCGAGCTGGCTTGCGGTGGTGCGCGCGCAGATCTCGACGCCGCCGGTGGCGCAGCGGGTGGCGCCCTCGGTGCACGTGGGGTCAAGGCACGCGCCGTCCGCGCAACCGCTGGCGCAGGTGGTGACGAGCGTGGTCTTGCTGCCGGCGGCGTCGCACTCGAGCACGTCGCTCGCGTCGCAGAAGCGGGTGCCGGGTGTGCAGACGGTGGCGCCGTTGGGCAAGGCGCACTGGCCGTTCGTGCACGAGAGGCCGCGGGCGCAGTCGGTGTCCGTGGCGCAGGCATCGCCGACACCCTTGCCGCCGCGCGCGGAGCCGGAGCCGCACGCGGACACGACGAGCGCGAAGGCCACGAGGAAGCCAACGCTGGCGCACCGGCCACGGGGCTTGCTGCTGTGGAATCGGGCGCGTCGCATCGGAGGCCTTCGCTACTGGGCGTTGAGCTGGAACTGCAGTCCCTGGAGCGTCACGGGCGCGCCGGGCGCGGGCTTGAGCGTGGCCTTCCAGCGGAAGCGCGGGCCGTTGCCCGGCGAGCCCGAGGTGGACACGAACGTCACCGAGGGCGGAGAGCCCGCGACGAAGGGTCCGAAGTCGGGCGGCTCGACGTCCTTGGCCGCGGCGAAGAAGGACGGCGCGCTGGCGCCGGTGCCCAGGACCTGCAGGAGGAACGCCTTGTTGAAGAGCGACGTCGAGCCCACGGTGAGCTCGTCGGTCGACTGCGCCACGAGCGGGCCGTTGATGCCCTGCGCGCAGTTGGGCGTCACGCCGGTGCAGGCCACGTCGAGCGCGCTGAGCGAGTCCACGCGGATGCGCCCGTTGCCGCCTGCGCGTCCCGAGCCGGCCGCCGAGCCGCGCGCCTGCACGCCGTTGGCGCTGCCGATGGTCACCGTCGGCGCCGAGAGCCACACCGAGCCGCCCGCGCCGCCGCCCGCCGACGCGCCCGCGCTCGCGGAGGCGCTCGCGTTGACGAACGTGCCGGTGCCGGAGATGGCGATGGCGTTGGCGAAGATGACGATGGCGCCGCCGCCCGTGCCGCCCACAGCGGACGCGCTCCCTCCGCCGCCCGCGCCGAGGTGGATCCGGCCGAGGAGCGGCAGGCCGTACGTGTTGCCCGCCGGCGCCGTGCCCGCGGTGCCGACGCTGCCGTAGCTCGCGCCCGAGCCCTGGCCCGTGGTCGCCTGGCCGGCGCCGCCCGAGAGCGCGTTGGTCTGTCCCGCGGCGCCCGTCTGGTCCTCGCCCGAGCTCGCGCTGCCCGTGATGGGCCCGCCGCGGAAGCCGCGCGCCGTCATGTCGATGCCGCCGCTGATGGTGCTGGTGCCCGCGACGCGCACGAACAAGAGGCCGCCCTTGGTGCCGTCCCAGGCCGCGGTGGTGAGCTTGCTGCCCGCCGCGACGGTGAGGTTCCCGAAGTGCGGCACGCGCTGCAGTTGCACCTTCTGCGTCTGCACGGCCTGGTCGGCTGCCGCGCCGTAGTTGCCCGCGATGGGCGTGGTGAAGGTGACGGAGGAGCCGGTGGCCTGCGCCACGGTGAGGAATTCGTAGCTGCCCGCGTTGGCGAAGCCGGCCGCCGAGCCCTGCGTGTCCCAGAGGATGACCTCATCGCCGCCCGAGAGGCCGCCCGCGACGCCGTCCACCGTGACCGACTGCGTGTCGACGCCGAGCACCGCGAAGGTGGGCGCGTAGCCGCTGGCCGAGAGGTCGCACGGCGTCGGGCAGACGCCGGGTCCGGTGGTCGCGTCGATCTTCAAGTCGCCGTCGCGGCCGTCGCCCGCGTTGCCAGGCCAGTTGGCGATGAGCGCGGTGGTGCTGGTGTTCCAGTCGGCGGTGGTGGCGCCGAGGTTGCGCGCCGCCGTGGTGGAGAAGTCCTCGGCCACGTAGAGCTTGCCGCTGACGCCGGGCACGAAGTTGAGCGCGGAGTCGAACTTCACGCTGGCTGCGCCCGCGCACGTCGGCCCCTGTGCGAGCGAGGCGGTGATGCTGGTGGTGGTCGAGGCGCCGCCCGAGAGCGAGGGCGCGGTCACGGAGAAGTGCAGCAATCCGCCGTGCGTGCGCACCTGCAGGCCCGGAAGGTCGCTGCTCGCGTCGGCGGTGCGCGGCGTGCCGGTGGGGATGCTCACGTTGAAGAGCAGGCCGTCGGGCAGCGAGACGCCGTCGGCGCCGACGATGGGGTCGCTGTAGAAGAGGATGGAGCTGACGCCGTCCGCTGGAGGCGCCGCGACCGCCGCGTGCAGGGCGAAGGGCACGCACGAGCCGCCCGGCAAGCAGGCGCCCGACGAGCAGCCCGCGACGCAGGTGGAGGTGGTGTTCCACACGGTGACGCCCGGCGTGCCGGTGCCGTTGCAGAGCTGCGCGTCGTTGCCGTTGCAGCGCAGATCGCCCACGTCGCAGCCCGCGGTGTTGGTGACGCAGACGCCGCTCGCGCAGCCCTGCGCGCAGGTGTCGAGCGGCGTGTAGCCCGAGCCGTCGGGCGCGCACGATTCGGTGCCCGTGCCGGCCGCGTTGCAGCGGCGGGCGAACGGCGAGCACACGGGCGCCTTGCAGTCCGCGGCGGTGCTGCTCGTCTGCTCGCAGCCCGTGGCGCAGAAGGTGACGAAGCCGAAGCCCGTCTGGTCCGGCAGGCACTGCTGCAGGGCCGAGGGCGAGTTCGGCGCGCAGCGCGTGTCGCCGACGTTGCACGCGGCCACCTTGCAGCTCGCGGTGGTGTTGCCCTGCGTGCCCGTCTGCGCGCAGCCGAAGGAGCAGCTAGACGAGCCGTTCCAGTTGAGGCCGAGCGCGTCGCAGGTCTCGATGGAGTTGTTGGCGGCCGAGCAGCGCGTGGCGCCCGGCGTGCACACCACCGTCTGGCAGCGGCCGTTGCTGCAGAGGTTCCCGCTGCCGCAGGAGGTGACGGCTTCGGACGCGCCGTACGCGTCGCAGGTGAAGAGCTTGGTGAGGTCGGGCGTCGCTGACGGATCGCAGCGGGAGGCGAACGGCGTGCAGACCTGTGCCTTGCACTTGCCGGTGTTGTTGTCGCAGTGGGCCGGGCAGACCTCGACCAGCGCCCACGAGCCGCCGTCAGGCGCGCACTGCTCTGCCGCGTCACCCTCGCAGCGCAGGGCGCCGGGCGTGCAGATGTCGGGCACGCAGCGCCCGTTGTTGCAGATCGACTGCGCGCCGCACGAGGCCGCGCTTTGGCTCGTGCCCGTGGAGTTGCACGTGAGCACCGAGAGCTTGTCGGTGGAGCAGGTGGTGGCGAAGGGCGTGCACGTCTGATCCGCGCATCGCGTGCCCGCGGCGTCGCAGCCGGTCGCGCAGACCTGCACGAAGGACCAGGCGTCGCCCGCGGGCGTGCACTGCTGGACCACGTTGTTGGCGCAGACGGCCGTGTCGGGCGAGCAGATCGAGGGCACACAGCGGCCACCGGTGCACTTGGCGTTGGCGCCGCAGGACGTGCCGGTCTGCACCGTTCCGGTCGAGTCGCAGGTGAGCAGCGTTGAGTTGTCGTTGGCGCAGGTCGCCGAGAACGGCGTGCAGATCTGCGGCTTGCAGGCGGCCGGCGTCGCGCTCGGGTTGCAGCCGGTCGCGCACACTTGGAGCAGGGACCACGACGAGCCGTCGGGCACGCACTCTTGCAGCGCGTCCCCCGAGCACTGGCGCGCGCCCGGCGTGCAGATGTACGGGTTGCAGCGGCCGTTGGCGCACTTGGTCTGCGCCGGGCAGCTCGCGGTGGTGGCCACGGTGCCGTTGGCGTTGCACGTGGTCAGCTTCTGGGTGGCGGCGCAGACGGTGGAGAACGGCGTGCACACCTGCGGGCGGCACGCGCCGGTGTCGGGATCGCAGCCCGTCGCGCAGAGCTGCACGAGGGCCCACGACGAGCCATCGGGCACGCACTGCTCGGCCGCGTCGCCGGTGCAGCGCGCCTCGCCGCCGGTGCAGATGTCCGGACGGCAGCGGCCCGAGTCGCAGATCGACTGCGCGCCGCAGGCCTGCGTGAGCTCTTGGGCGCCGTACGCGTCGCAGACGAGGACGCTCTTGTTGTCCGCGCTGCACGTGGTCGAGAACGGCGTGCAGATGGGCTGCTTGCAGTTGCCGGTGTCGGGATCGCAGTGCGACGGACAGCTCTGCACCACGAGCCAGGCCGCGCCGTCCGCCGAGCAGGATTCCGCGATGTCGCCCTCGCAGCGGCGCGTGTTGGGCGCGCACACTTGCGGATTGCACTCGCCGCCCGAGCAGCCGGTGGCGCACGTCTGCTGGCGCTCCCAGCCCAGGCCCGTGTCGGCGCACTTCTCGATGTCGGCGCCGTTGCAGCGGAAGCGGCCGGGCTCGCAGCCGCCCAGGTTCGAGGGGAGGATGCACTTGCCGCTCGCGCACAAGAAGCCGGTGGCGCAGTCGGTGTTGGTCAGGCACGAGTCGCCCAGGCCGCCGGGCACGGGCTGCGTCTTGGTGCAGCCGGAGAGCAGCGCCAGCGAGACGGCCGCGCAGAGCAGGGCCCAGCGGCCGAGGCCGACAAACGGTTTGGACGTCAAACAAGCCTCCGACGGGCGCACGTTCACGGGCGCCGTGTGCCACACGACCGCGATCATTGAAGTATTCGGGTCGCCGCCGGGTGCGGTCAATGTTTGATCCATGACGCATCGAGCCACGCGCCGCGGTGAAATTTGATCGAGGTCCAAGAGTCAACCAGGGCCTGAACCCCCGCTAGACGCGCCAGCCCCAGTTGCACCAGGATGCGCCCTTCGCAGTTCGTGACCTTCGAGGAGTCCGCATGACGACCCCGTTGCGCTCCCTCCTTCTCCTCGCCTGCGCGGTGCCCTTTGCGGCCCTCGCCGATCCGGCGCCCATGACCTCTCCCCTGCCCTATCCGCCCACCAAGGCCGTGCCCGTCGAGCAGACGCTGCACGGCGAGACCTTCACCGATCCGTACCAGTGGCTCGAGGACGGCAAGGCGCCCGACGTGCAGGAGTGGATGAGCGCGCAGGACGGCCTCACGCGCAAGACGCTCGCGGCCATCCCCGAGCGCGCGGGCTTCGAGGCGCGCGTGAAGCAGCTCATCTATGTCGACAGCATCGGCGTGCCGTTCCGCCGCGGCGACCGGCTGTTCTTCTCCGAGAAGAAGAAGGACCAGGAGAAGGCGGTCATCTACTGGCGGCCGGTGAAGGGCGGCGAGGCCAAGGTGGTGCTCGATCCGCTGCAGTTCGCGGCCGACGGCACGACCAGCATCGGCAGCTACAGCCCCTCCTGGGACGGCAAGCTGGTGGCCTATCAGGTCAAGCCGAACAACTCCGACACCGCGCGCTACGAGGTGCGCGAGGTGGACACGGGCAAGGTGCTCACGCGGGACACCATCGAGGGCGGGCGCTACGCGGGCGCGGAGTGGACGCAGGACAACAAGGCCTTCTATTACACCTCGTACCCGACCGATCCGGCGATCCCAGTGGACCAGCGCCCCGGCAAGACCGAGGTGCGCTTCCATGTGCTCGGCACGGATCCGGCGACTGACAAGGTCATCCACCCGGCGATGAACGACGCCAGCGTGTTCCACTCCGGCTCGCTCTCGTGGGACGGGCGCTGGCTCACGCTGGCCATCGATCACGGCTGGACGCGCAACGACGTCCTGGTGATGGACCTGCACGCGAAGGAGCCCAAGTTCGTGCCCGTGTTCGAGGGCAAGGACGCGCTCTTCAGGGTCGACGTGTGGAAGGACAAGATGTACGTGTGGTCGACGCAGGGCTCGCCGCGCGGCGCGCTGTGGACGGTCGATCTGCTGGCCAAGGATCCGGCGGCGGCGGCGGCGCAGAAGCTCATCATCCCGGAGCGCAAGGACCACGCCATCGAGGGCTTCGCGCTGGTGGGCGGGCGGCTCGCGCTCAACACGCTCGTGGACGCGGCGAGCCGGCTGGAGCTGTACGAGCTGTCGGGCAAGAAGGTGATGGAGGTGAAGCTGCCGGGCATCGGCTCGGCGAGCGGCCTCTCCGGCGACCCGCGCTACCACGAGGCGTACTTCCAGTTCGAGTCGTTCACGTACCCGAGCGAGGTGCGCGAGCTGGACGTGAAGACGGGCAAGTCCAAGGTGGTGTTCAAGATCGCCGTGCCCATCAAGCCCGAGGACTTCGAGGTGCGGCAGATCTTCGGCACCTCCAAGGACGGTACGCGCGTGCCGGTGTTCATCACGCAGAAGAAGGGGCTGCCCAAGGACGGCCAGGCGCCCACCATCCTCT
>JAFEBC010000564.1 GCA_018266095.1 Deltaproteobacteria bacterium | reverse complement strand
GGCGCGTTGCCCGCGAGGCCGTTGGTCAACGCGAACACGCAGTCGTTCGTGCTCATGTCGCCGTCGATGGTGAGCGCGTTGAAGCTCTTGCCCATCGAGGTCTCCAGCGCGCGATCGAGCACGGTGGGCGCGATGGCGATGTCGCTGACGATCACGGCGATCATCGTGGCCAACTCGGGCGCGATCATCCCCGAGCCCTTGGCGAGGATGGACACGGTCACGTCGCGCGCCGCGCCGTCGAAGCCCGGCAGCGAGAGCGAGCGCGTGGCCATCTTGATGCGCGTGTCGGTGGTGAGGATGGCCTCGGCGGCCTGCTCGGCCTCGGGCTTCAAGCTCGCGACCGCCATCGGCAGCGTGGTGAGGATCTTGTGCACCGGCAGCTTGTGCCCGATGACGCCCGTCGAGGCCGTGAGGATCGAGCTCGCCGGCATGCGCAGCTCCGCGCCCAGCGCCTCGCGGATCATCTTCACGTCGTTCAGGCCTTCCTGGCCCGTGAGCGCGTTGGCGTTGCCGCTGTTGATCACCACCGCGTGCACGCCGCTCGCGGGCAGCCGCGCCTCGGCGTCCAGCACCGGCGCGGCCTTGGCCAGGTTCTGCGTGAAGCACCCCGCGGCAGAGCAGGGCGCCTCGCTGACGATGAGCGCGAGGTCCTTGCGGTTGGGCTTGATGCCCGAGTGCAGCCCGGCGAACTTGAAGCCCTGCGGGACCTTCATGGATGGTGTCCCCGGAGCGCGTCGAGCCCACAGGACTCGTCCCACCCCATCTGGAGGTTGAGGTTCTGCACCGCTTGTCCCGCGGCGCCCTTCACGAGGTTGTCGATGGCGGAGGTGACCACCACGCGGCCCGGATCCAGGCCGAAGCTGTCCCCGACCGAGACGCCGATCTCGCACGCGTTGGTGCCGACCACGTTGCGCAGCCGCACCTGGTTCGCGTCGTCGACCACGCGCACGAACGGCTCACTCGCGTACGCCGCCACCAGCGCCTCCTTGATGGCGCCCGCGGAGACGCCCGGCGCGAGCTGCGCATAAGCCGTGCATAGAATTCCACGCCGCACCGGCAACAGATGCGCCGTGAAGGTGAGCGACACGGGCCGCCCGGCGACCTGCGCGAGCACCTGCGCGATCTCGGGAGTGTGCTGGTGCTTGAGCACGCGGTACGCCTTGAAGCCGTCGTTCAACTCCGAGAACGAGAAGTCCTCGCTGGCCTTGCGCCCCGCGCCGGTCACGCCGCTCTTCGCGTCGAAGATGATGGGCGTGTGCGCGAGCAGGTTCGCCTGCAGGAGCGGCGCGACGCTCAGCGAAGCCGCGGTGGGGAAGCAGCCCGGGTTCGACACCAGCCGCGCCGACTTCACCTTGGCGCGCGTGCCCGGGATCTCCGTCATCGCGTACACGGCCTCGCGCAGCGGCGCCACGTCCTTGTGCTGCAGCGCGTACGCCTTCTCGAAGACGGCCAGGTCTTGAAGCCGGAACGCGCCCGAGAAGTCGACCACCTTCTTGCCCGCGGCGATGAGCTTGGGCGCGAACTCGAGCGACGCCTCGGCCGGCAGCGCGAGCAGCACCGCCTCGCACTCCTCGAGCGCCTGCTTGTAGCCGGTCTCCCAGCCCGTGAACTTGAGCGCGCCCACCTTGGTCAGCTTGGGCGAGAGGCCCAGCCGCTTCTCGCCCGTGTCGCCGTCCCAGCGGTCGCTCGAGAGCACGCGCACGTCGGCGCGCGGGTGGAAGGCCAGGATGCGCGCGGCCTCCATGCCGGAGTATCCGGAGGCGCCGAGGATGGCGATGGGCGTCGTCTGCATGAGGCGTGCATGACTATGCGAACCCCCTCGCTTCCGCAAGCGGAAACGGCCCCCTTGGCCCACGCGCGCGTGTCGGGCAAGTTGTCTGCGTGGATCCCCTCGCCGTCCCCTATCCGGACAGTCTGTGCCACAGGTGCGCAGCGCCGCCGCGCTACATCCGCACGCCGACGAGCGTGTTCATCCTCTGCCCGATCCTCCCCGACAAGTATCCGCGACAGCCCGTGCGCGCCTGCCCCGCGTTCAAGCCGCGCGAGGACGACCCCGACGCCGGACCCTCGACCTGAGGCCAGAGGCGACGCCGTCCCGACGCAATCGACGCATTTATCGATCTCGCTCCGACGGTCCCTGCGCGGGAACATCCCCCCTGAACCCGCGTGTTCCCTCGTGCATCCAACGGGCCACTCTCGGAGGCTCCCGATCGTGCGTTTTCTCTGCCTCGCCGTCCTCTCGCTCTCCACCGCCGCCTCCGCCGCCCAGGGCACGTCCGCGCGCACCGGCGTCATCACCGAGTCGCCGCCCGTCGCGCTCCCGCTCTCGCGCGCGGCTCAGACCGTCGAGCGCGTCACCTTCCAGCAGGCCCTCGAGCGCGCCCAGGCCCGCAACCCCAACGCGCTCATCGCCCGCAGCGAAGTGCTGCGCGCCGAGGCGCTCGTGCGGCAGTCGCAGGCCGGCTTCCTGCCGACGCTGGCGGCCAACGGCACGTACACGCGCCTCGATCACGAGCGCGATTCGGGCACCGTCCTCGTCGCCGGCCGCGACCAACTGAACCTGAACGCCGTCGTCACCGTGCCCATCCTCGCGCCCTCGAAGTGGCTCGCCACCTCGCGCTTGTCGGACGCAGTGGAGGCGTCTCGCGCCGGCGCCGACGAGGTGAAGCGTCAGTTGGCCCTCGCCGCGGGACGCAGCTTCCTCTCGGTGATCGCCGCGCGCCGGCAGGTCGACATCGCGCAGCGCGCCACCGAAGTCGCCCAGCAGCACGTCGAGTACGCAGACGGCCGCCTCACCGTCGGCGCCGGGAATCGCCTCGATCGCGTCCGCGCAGGCGAGGAGGCCGCGACCAACGCGGGCCTGCTCGAGAACGCGCTCACCGCCCTCGAGCGCGCGCGCGAAGCGCTCGGTGTCTCCCTCGGCGCCGACGCGCCCATCGAGGCCGCCGACGAGCCCGTGCTCTCGGGAGTCGAGGACGTGAAGGCCGCGCTCGACCAGCTCCACACGAGCCGCGCCGACCTGCGCGCGCAGACGCTGCGCCAGAAGATCGCCGACTCGGCCGTGAGCGACGCGTGGACCGACTACGCGCCGCTCCTGAACGCGACCTTCCAGCCCTTCTACAACACACCCCAGACCTCCACGCTCCCTGAGACGGGCTGGCAGGCGCAGCTCGTGCTCACCATCCCGCTCTTCGACGGCGGCCTGCGCTACGGCCAGCAGCGCGAACGCAAGGCGCTCGCCGCCGAGGCGCGTGACACCTTCGACGGCCTCTTGCGCCAGGCCAAGAGCGAGGTCCGCGCGGCCTTCGAGGCCGTCCGCCACGCCGATGAGGCGCTGACGCACGCCCGCGACGCGAACGCGCTCGCCCAAGAGGAGTTCAAGCTCGTCGACGAGGGCTACCGCGTGGGCCGCCTGACGAGCCTGGATCTGACCGACGCCCAGCGCCGCGCCCGGGACGCTGAGGCCGCGATGGCGACGGCTGAAGACAACGCCCGCCAGACGCGTCTGGAGCTGCTCGTCGCGGCCGGCAGATTCCCCTAAGCGCCGGGGATCACGTGT
>JAFEBC010000563.1 GCA_018266095.1 Deltaproteobacteria bacterium | reverse complement strand
CTCGCCTCGGTGGCGCTGATCTCGCTCGTCGTCGGCGCGATCGGAATCGCCAACGTGATGCTGGTGTCGGTGACGGAGCGAACGCGTGAGATCGGCATCCGCATGGCCGTGGGCGCGCGCGGGCGCGATGTGCTCGTGCAGTTCCTCATCGAGGCCGTGATGCTGTCGCTCGTGGGTGGCCTCGTGGGCCTCGCGCTTGGCGCCGGCATCGCGCACTACATGGCCACGCAGGGCCACTGGCAGACGTTCCTCTCGCCGCAGATCATGGCGGCCACCATGGCGCTCGCGGGCGCGGCGGGCGTGATCGCGGGCTTCTATCCGGCGCTGCGCGCGTCGCGGCTGGACCCGATCGAGGCGCTGCGGTTCGAGTAGCTACTCGGACGAGCCGTCGTCGGGCGCCTCGGCTGGTGCCGGCTTCGGCGGCGCGGGCTCGGCGGGCTTGAGCGGCGTCGCGGAGGCAGGCGCTGACTTCGGCTGCACCTGCGCGGGCGGACTCGCCGGAGTGGGCGCGCTCGGCAGCTTTGCAGCTTGCGGCGCCGGCTTCGGCGCGACCGGCTTCGGTGCGACCGGCTTGGGAAGCGGCGCGACGGCCTTCGGCGGCGCGACAGGCTTCGCTGGCGGTGCGACCGGCTTCACGATTTGCACAGGAGGCTTCGCGGTTGCAGGCTTCACGCTCGGCGGCTTCGCAGCGGGCCTCTTCGGGCGCTCGATCTTGGGCGCCGGCGCAGGCGGCGGCTTCGCCGCAGGCACGCTGCGCACCGGCAAACTGCGCCGCGGCTTGGCCACACGACGCTTCGGATCCGGCCCCTTCGCGCTCCCCGCGGGAGGCCGCGCCTCCTTCGTCTTCTGCTTGCGCTTCTGCGCCGCGCGCTGCCTTGCGATCTCACGCGCCTTCGCGTGCGCTTCCTTCTCGTGCCGCTTCTGCGCCTTGGCTGCTTCCTTCTCCGCCTTCTTCTTCTCGTGCGCCGCCTTCTTCTCGGCCTTCTTCGCGCGCTTCTTCTCCTCGGCCGCCGCCGCCTCCGCGGCCAGCTCCTTCTCGCTCTTCACGATCGGCGGCCCGTCGCGCGGCTCCTTCTCCTTGGGCCACAACGTCCACTGCACCACCGCGCCCTTCGGCTCCGGAAGCGACGGCAGCTCGACGCAGACGATCGCGCCCTTCATCAGCTCGAGATCCTTGCTCGTCCCCGCGAGGTGCGCGACGAGCAGGGTGAGCTGCGGATCGTGCCCGACCAGCGCGGCGCTCTCGCCCTTCTTCAGGCGCGCGTGCACAGCCGCGAGCAGCTTGGCGGGCGGACCGTCGGGCAGGAGCTCCTCCAGCACCTCGACCTCATCGGTGCCGCAGCCGCGCGCGAGCAGCTCGGCGGTCTGCACCGCGCGCACCAGCGGGCTCGTGAAGATGTGCGCCGGCGTGTCCTGCCTGGCGAAGGCCTTGGCGGTGCGCTTGAACCGCTTGCGCCCCTTGCCCGTGAGCGGCCGCGAGCCGTCGGGGCCTTTGAAGTCAGCGGGATCCGCGGCGATGCCGTGACGCACGACGAACAATCTCATGGAACCTCCCATTTCAAACTGCCGACGTCCGACCACCTCGACGGGGCGCTCCACGATCCGGTTTCCCTCTGGGAAACCTACACCAGGGGCGAGCTGTCGCTCCCCCTGGACCCCCAGCAAGCCAAGCCGCACGCCCAACCTGATCAATTGTGACGCGCGCGCGGCGATCACGCAAAGCGGACCCGGAAAAGTTCACAATCGACGCGCGGATGCAGCCCCAGCGCGAGGCCCGGCAGCGCAGGCCCGAGCCCTCAGCCCTTCACGCCGCCCGCGGTCAGCCCGCCCACGAGGTTCTTCTGCAGTGCGAAGAACACGGCCATCACCGGCGCCGACACGAGCAGCGCGCCCGCCGCGAACAGGCCCCACTCCGTCTTGTACTCGCCCACGAGGCGCTGCAGCGCGACCGGCAGCGTGAAGCGCAGTTGATCGTCGATGAACGTGGCCGCGAGCACGAACTCGTTCCACGCGGTCATGAACGAGAAGAGCGCCGTGACCGCGAGCGCGGGGCGCGTGAGCGGCAGCACCACCTTCAAGAAGATCTGCCCCTGCGACGCGCCGTCGAGCAGCGCGGCCTCCTCGAGATCCTTGGGGATGGTGTCGAAGTAGCCCTTGAGCATCCACACGCAGAACGGCACCGACGTGGTCGCGTACACGAGCACGAGTCCGCTCAGGGAATTGAGCAAGTGCAGCTTGTCCAAGATGGCGTAGAGCGGCACCGACATCATCGTCGCCGGGAACATCTGCGTGGCGAGCAGCGCGGTCATGCCGAGGCGCCGGCCCGGGAACGCGAAGCGCGAGAGCGCGTAGGCCGCGGTCACCGAGAACGTGAGGCCCACGAGCGTGGTGAGCGTGGCCACGAGGATGCTGTTGCCGAGCTGGCGCCAGAAGGTGAAGTGGCCGGCGGCGTCCTGCGCGGTGAGCAGGTGCGTGAAGTTCACGAGGCTCGGCTGGGCTGGCAGCGGCCAGAGCCCCTGCTGCAGCCCGGGCTGGCTCGAGAGCGCCATGCCCACCACCCACAACAGCGGATACAGCACGATCACGCAGAGGACCACGAGGCCCATGTGCACGAGCGCGGTGCCGAGCAGCGGGCGCTTCATGCGGCCTCCGGCGACGGCTCGCGCGCGACTCGTCGCGTGAGCGCGGACCAGCCGAGCAGGAAGAGGAAGATGAGCGTGGAGTACGCGGCCGCGAAGCCGAACTGCTCGTTGCGCTGGAAGGCCCAGCGGTACGCCTCGCTGACGAGGATGTCGGTGGCGCCGCCGGGCTCGCCGCCGCTGACGAGGTAGATGATGTTGAACATGTTGAACGTCCACACGCTGCCGAGGATGACGGCGGGCAGGAGCGCGGGACGCAAGAGCGGCAGCGTGATGTGGCGGAACTGGGCCCACTTGCTGGCGCCGTCGACCTCGGCGGCCTCGTACAGATCCTGCGGGATCGACTGCAGCGCGCCGAGCGAGACCACCATCATGAAGGGGAAGCCGAGCCAGGTGTTGGTGACGACGTTCGCCGCGAACGACGTGGAGAAGCGCGTGAACCACGACACGGGCTCCAGGCCGAGAGTGGCGAGGAGCGCGGAGATGGCGCCGAACTGGCGGTGGAACATGCCCTTCCACACCAGCGCGGTGATGTAGTTCGGCACCGCCCACGGCACGATCAAGAGCACGCGGTACACGCCTTTGAACTTGAGCAGCGGGTCGCGCAAGAGCAGCGCCAGGAAGAGGCCGATGCTCACGTGCAGCACCACGTTGGCGACGGTCCACGCGAGCGTGACCGCGAGCGTGAACCAGAAGCTCATCGGCTCGGTGATGCGGTAGTCGCGCGAGGTGAGGATGTCGACGAAGTTGGAGAGGCCGACGAAGGTGTAGCGGCCCTCGCCGTGGTGGAAGAACGCGAGGCCGACGCCGATGGCGAAGGGAATGAACACGAGCACGAGGATGCTGGCGGCCGCGGGCGTGCAGTAGGCGATGGCGCGGCGCACGTCGTGGTAGAGCGCGGGCGCGTCGGGGCGGACCGGGCGGCGCCGGATCCAGATCGAGAGCGCGAGGATCCCGCCGGCGGCGAGCAGGAGCAACGGCCACGGGCTCGCGGGCGGCGGCATGGGCTTGGCGATCGCGTTCAAGCGGCGCTGGGCCTGCGCGAGCGCTTCATCGGGTTCGAGCAGGCCGCTCAGCACTGCGGTGAGCGCGCGCTTGTACGGCTCCCACACCGTGAGCATCGCGGGCGTGTTGTCCATCGGCACCGCGGACTCGGCCTGCTTGCGGAAGGCGCGCAACAACGTGTCGCCGCCGACGCCGGGATCGTCATACGCAGACCTGGTGGCGACCACTTGCCGGCCGATCTTCGCGCGCAGGATCGAGGCGTCCTTGCTCACCAGGAAGCGCGCGAGCGCGCGCGCACCGTCCTTCACCTCAGAGGTGGCCGACACCAGCGCGGCCTCGACGGTGAGCAGCGGGCGGGCGGGCAGGCCCGTCGCGGACACGATCGGCAGCGACACGACCTCATAGTCGACGCCGTGGATCTCGCCCGCGAACCAGGGCCCGTTGATCACCATCGCGGCGCGGTTGGCGTTGAACAGCGTGGCCACGAGCTGCGCGCTCGGCTCCTCGGGCATCACGTGCTTCTTGCGCATCAGATCGCGCACGAACGTGAGCGCCGCGACGCCCTCCGGCGTGTCGACCACGGGCCGGTGCTCGGGCTCCTTGAACAGCTTGCCGCCGAAGCCCGAGAGCCACGACGCGTGGTGATAGAAGTCGCCCGCCTCCCACGCGAGCCCGAAGCGCCCCTGCGCGGGATCCGTCAGCTTCTGGGCGAGCGCCACCATCTCATCCGTGTTCACCGGCGCGACGGGCACCAGCGACTTGTTCACGTAGAGCGCGACGCTCTTGAGCGACAGCGGCAGGCCCCAGAGCGCGCCCTTGCTGCGCAGCGCATCGAGCGCGGCCTCGGGGAACTCGCCCGGCATCATCGCGGCGTCGGCGTCCATCGGCGAGAGCAGGCCGTCGCGGGCCCAGGCCGACACGCGCTCCTGCGCGAAGATGAAGACGTCGGGCCCGTGGCCGGTGGGGATCGCCGCCGAGAGCTTGCTCGGGTACACGTCGTACGGCAGCGCGAGCGCCTCGGCGCGGTACTCGGGGTGCGCGGCGTTGAACTGGTCGATGAGCATGAGCAGCGCCGTCTCTTCGGCGGCGCGGTACGCGTGCCACACCAGGATGCGCGTCTTCTCGGGCGGGGCTTCCGCGCGCACACCACTGGCGAACAGCGCGCACGCGAGCGTCACGATCGCGATCGCTCGTTTGACCGCGGCAACTCCGCCCACGCGCGTCACGGCTGCACCGCGATCGCTTCTTCACTCGCAGCATCGAACAAGAGCACGCTCGCCGCCTCGCACGCCGCGCCCCAGGCGTCGCCCACCTTGAGCTCCGCCCCGCCGCCCTCGAAGCGCGCGACCACGGTTCCTACCTTGGTACGCAGGTACGCATATCCCTCGGTACCAAGCCGCTCGATGGCCTCGATCTCGCCGCGCACGCCGCCCTGCGCGCTCAGGGTCAGCGCCTGCGGCCGCACGCCCGCGATCACCTCGCGGCCCTCGAGCGCCGTGTACCGCGGAGACAGCGCGAGCGAGAAGCCATCGCCCGCGACCGCGCCCTTCCCCACCCGGCCGCGCAGGAAGTTCATGCCGGGCGAGCCGAGGAAGCCCGCGACGAACTTGTTCGCCGGCCGCGCGTAGAGATCGAGCGGCTTGCCGACCTGCTGCAGCTTGCCGAGGTTGAACACCGCCAGCCGCGTGGCCAGCGTCATCGCCTCGACCTGATCGTGCGTCACGTAGATCATCGTCGACTGCAGGCGCGCATGCAGCCGCATCAGCTCGCCGCGCATCTGCACGCGCAGCGCCGCATCCAGATTCGACAGCGGCTCGTCGAAGAGGAACACGCTCGGCCGCCGCACGATCGCGCGCCCGATGGCCACGCGCTGCCGCTGCCCGCCCGAGAGCTGCTTGGGCCGCCGCTCGAGCAGCTTCTCCAGCTCCAGCATCTGCGCCGCCTCGTTCACGCGCGCGTCGAGCTCGGCCTTCGGCGTCTTGCGCAGCTCCAGCGCGAAGGCCAGGTTCTCGCGCACGGTCATGTGCGGATAGAGCGCGTACGACTGGAACACCATGCCCACGTTGCGCTCGCGCGGCGCGGCGTCGTTCATCACCTTGCCGTCGATGAGCACCTCGCCCTGGTCGCACTGTTCGAGGCCCGCGAGCAGGCGCAGGAGCGTGGTCTTGCCGCACCCGCTCGGCCCGACCAGCACCATGAACTCGCCGCTGCCGATCTCAAGATCGACGCCGCGCACGATGGGGTTGTCCCCGAAGGCCTTGTGTACGCCGCGCAGTGTGACGTCCGCCACGATGTCGTCCTCGATTGCGAAATCAGCAGCGTTCGCGCGAAAGCACTACCAGGAAACTTCGATCTTCTGAACGCCGTCGCCCGGCTTCACGGCGGTGAAGCGATCCGCGCCCGGCGACCACTCGACCTTGCCGGCCGCGTCCGTGCGCACGAGCTTGTACTGCATCATCCCCACCGGCAGCGTGAGATCAGCCGGCAGCGTCTTCGCCTGCGCGGGATTCCAGGACGCCAGCGCGGGCCCGAGGCCGACGATCGCGGTCGACGGGCGGCACGCACCGCGGCAGGCCACGCGGACGCTGCGGCTGCGCTTCTCGATGTTGACACCGTACACATCCTTGCGCTCGAAGCGAGCCTGGCTGCCCGCCACCTTCATCATCTGCGCCACCACGCAGGCCTTGGTGCGCAGCGCGGGCCCCGTGCACTCGGGCTCGCGTGAGATGAAGAGATCGCCGCGGTTCTCCGGCTCCTTCGTTCCGCGCAGCCCGGCTTCGGTGCCGTAGGTGAACGACGGCGTGCCGCGCGTGCTGATGAGCAGATCGACCGCGCGCTGGATCTTCTCGGCATCGCCGCCGCACACTTCCGCGAGCCGCGGCAGATCGTGGTTGTCGAGGAGCGTCACCAGCTTGCTCGCATCTGGATAGAGCTGATCCTGCGCCAGCATCGCATCCAATGTGGTCGGCTGGGCGCCCTTGCACGCGATGTTCGTGAGCGCGAACGCGAGCGGAAAATCGAACACGGAATCGAAGCCGCCCTCGCGCCAGATGTTCGCGAGCTTGCCGGGATCGCTCTCCAGCGCTTCGCCCAAGAGGAAGAAGTCAGGTCCCGCATAGTCGTGGAGTTCGGCGTTGAACTGCTTCCAGAACGCGAGCGGCACGTGCTTCACCGCGTCGAGCCGGAAGCCATCGGGCTCGAGGACGTCGATCCAGCTCTTTGCGACGTCGAGGAGGTACGCGTGCACCTCCGGGTTTTCCTGCGCGAGGTCAGGGAGTCCGTACACGTCGTGGTCGACGAGCTGTTGCGCATCGTTCCAATCGATGATCTCGCCATTGTGGTGAAACCAATCTGGGTGCTGCTTCACCAGCGGCGCGTCGAAGGCGACGTGGTTCACGACCAGGTCGAGCACGAGGCGCATGTCGCGCTCGTGGAGGGCAAGCGACAGCTCGATCAGCTTTTCAACTCCTCCGAATCGGGGTTCGACGGCGTGAAGGTCTCGCGTCCAGTACCCGTGAAATGCCCCGTGGCCGAAGAACTTCTCGGTGCGCATCTCGAACACCGGCGAGAGCCACAGGGTGCCGATGCCGAGCGACTTGAGGTAGTCGAGGTGGTCGATCACGCCCTGCAGGTCGCCGCCGTGGAAGGCAGCAGGATCCGCCAGATCGATCGCGCCGTCGTTGCTGCGATCTCCGTTGGCGAAGCGATCCACGAGCACGAAATAGATCGGCTTTTCACCGATCTTCCAATCAAAGCCACGCCCGAGCCCGCGATCGCCGAGCGGCTGCGCATGCGCCCCGCGCGGACGTGGAGCATGCATGATGACAAACGGCTTCGGCACATCGCCACCCGAGCCCGCGGTCTTCGGCCCCGAGAGCACGCCGTCGAGCAGGTTCGCCGCCCGCCGCGCGATCGCGTCCGACGCGGCCTGCAGCGCCTCCACCTCGCGGTCCACGTGCGTGAGCAGGAACACCGGCTCTTCCAGCGTCGTGTTCGACTGTGACTTCTCGTCGCCGCGCTTCTGCGCCGTGAGCTTGCCGTACACGACCCAGCGGAACTGGCCCTGCAGCTCGTCGAAGTAGACGGCCTTGAGCTCGATGAGGAGCAGCAGTTGAGCCTCGGGCGCGAGCGTCGACAGCTTGGCGATCCGCTGCGCGCTCGTCTTGCCCGCGCCCGCGATCGCGTCCTGCGCGCTCTCTTGCACCACGAGGTTGCGCTCGCCCAGCGCGTCCGCGAGCCGCGTGTTCACCAGCGCCGGCACCGCGAGCAAGTCCAGTGAGGTGCCG
>JAFEBC010000562.1 GCA_018266095.1 Deltaproteobacteria bacterium | reverse complement strand
GAGCGTAGCTCAATTGGCAGAGCAATGGACTCTTAATCCATAGGTTGAAGGTTCGATTCCTTCCGCTCTCACCACGATTCAGACCCCCGGCCCGCAAGGTCGGGGGTTTTTGTTTTCTGGGGGCCTACTCGTAGATCCGCGACGCCGCGAGGATCTCGGCGAAGGTGCGCCACGAGGGGTGCAACGGAATGGCCCCGCCCTGGTTCCGGTAGTAGCCCTCCAGACTCCCGATCCACGCGCCCATGGCTTCGAGAAAGCGGGGAAGGTCTGGGTTCTCCCAGTCGGCCGGGTGCGCCTCGAGGTCAGCGGCCAGGCGCCTGACGAACTCGGCGAGGTCGCGGTACGTGCGCACATCGTTGGGATCGGGGACGGACATCTGCTGACAATGCCCCGGTCCGCCCGCTCCCTCAAGGTCGGCCGGGTCAGGCGTCGGAATGCCAGCGTATGCCCTTCTGTTTCGCCCGCGGATCGGCAACTTCGGGCACTGTGACGCACCTCACACGACAGGAGCCTCCCATGGCGCGCAGAACCTTGTCGCAAACCGGACCGCTGCTCGCCCGCCTCGCGTTCGTCGCCGCAGTCCTCCTCGCGCAGGGCGCGCGGGCGCAGGATGCCTACCCCTCGGAGCTCGTGCAGCGGCCGCTGGTGCTGCCGGACGGGATGGTGGAGTTCAACGCGAACTTGGGCATCGACCTGAGCAAGGACCAGTTCTTCAACCCCGTGAGCGTGGCGCCTGGCGTGCGCATCGGGCTCGCGCATCGGCTGGAGCTGGACTTCACCACCGATCCGTTCGGCCTCTTCCCGCCCGGCAGCGGGCTCTGCGCGGGTGACGCCTGCGGGCACGCGTGGAACGGCGCCTACGTCGGCCTCGCGTACAACATCGGCGGCTCGGGGCCGTTCCAAGCGGCGCTGCACGGCGCGTTCGGGTTCACAGCGTTCGATCCGGTCATCCTCGGGACGGCCGTGGGCGTGAAGCTGCGCCTGCAGTCGGGCCTGCTCGCGGTGGTGTTCGATCCGACGCTCGGCATCGGGCTCACGCACCGGGACACGTTCGGCGACTCGCTGAACCTGCCGCTCGAGGTGCAGTTCCAGACGGCGCGCGACACGGCCCTGCGCTTCATCACCGGCCTGAACGGGCCGCTCGACAGCTTCGGCGACCGCTTCGCCATCCCGCTCGCCGTGGGCGTGTTCTTCAACGTGCAGCCGCGCTTCGACGTGGGCGCGCAGGCGGGCTTCACGAACCTGCTCGGCCGCGGCGGCGGCCTCGATGGACGCGAGGTGTCGGCGGTGGCGAACCTGCGGCTGTAGCGTCCGTGTGCGCGGCTGTGGGCGCGGGTCACGCACTCGCGCCCCGGCTGTGTCGTGAAAGTGGGGCGCGCTTTTTTTGCGTGGTAGGACTTCCGCGAGGAGGTCGAACGTGCGCGTTCTCATTCTCTGCGGAGGCCTCGGCACGCGCCTGCGCGAGGAGACGGAGTTTCGTCCCAAGCCGATGGTGGAGGTCGGGGGGCACCCGATCCTCTGGCACATCATGCGCGGGTACGCGCGGCACGGGTTCAACGACTTCGTGCTCCTGCTCGGCTACAAGGGCGAGCACATCAAGCGCTACTTCCTCGACTATCGCGTGCTGACGAGCGACCTGACGGTGAAGCTGGGCAAGCCCGAGGTGCAGTTCCACGCGCGCGAGAAGGACCTCGACTGGACCGTGACGATGGTGGACACGGGCGCGAAGGCGATGACGGGCGCTCGCATCGCGCGGGCGGCGCAGCACCTCGACGGCGACCGCTTCATGGTGACGTACGGCGACGGCGTGAGCGATCTCGACATCGGCGCGCTGACGAAGTTCCACGCATCGCACGGGAAGCTGGCGACGGTGACGGGCGTGCGGCCCCCGGCGCGCTTCGGCGACCTCACGACGGACGGCGACAAGGTGCTGCGCTTCGCGGAGAAGCCGCACTCGGCGGGCGGGTACATCAACGGCGGGTTCTTCGTGTTCGAGCGGAAGTTCCTCGACTACCTGAGCACGGACGAATCGTGCACGCTGGAGCAGCGCCCGCTGGAGAAGCTGGCGCAGGACGATGAGCTGCGCATGTTCGCGCACGACGGCTTCTGGCACCCGATGGACACGCTGCGCGACACGACGCACCTGACGGAGCTGTGGAACACGGGCAAGGCGCCGTGGAAGACGTGGCAGGCGCCGTGAGCGCGGAGGGTTCGATCGCAGACGGCTCGGTCGCGGCAGACCGCGCGGCAGAGGTCTCAGCGGGCTTCGCGCGCTACCGCGGCAAGCGCGTGCTGGTGACGGGGCACACCGGGTTCAAGGGTGGGTGGCTCGCGCTGTGGCTCAAGGAATTGGGCGCGGAGGTCACGGGCTTTGCGCTCGCGCCGGACACGGAGCCGGCGCTGTTTCGCGCGATCGAGTTGGAGGGCGACGTCACGCATCGGCTGGGCGACCTGCGCGATCGCGCGAGCGTGCGGAAGGTCATCGATGAGGCGCGGCCGGACGCGATCTTTCATCTGGCTGCACAGCCCTTGGTGCGGCGCTCGTACCGCGAGCCGGTGGAGACGTTCGCGACGAACGTGATGGGAACGGTGCACGTGCTGGAGGCCGTGCGCGAGCGTGGGCAGGCGTGCGCGGTGGTGATCGTGTCGAGCGACAAGTGCTACGAGAACGAAGGCTCGGGCACGGCGCGCGTCGAGGGAGATCCGCTCGGCGGGCACGATCCGTATTCGGCGAGCAAGGGCGCGTGCGAGCTCGTGGTGCAGGCGTATCGGCAGAGCTACTTCGCGCCGGAGAAGTTGGCGCAGCACGGCGTCGCGCTCGCGTCTGGACGCGCGGGGAATGTGATCGGCGGCGGCGACTGGGCCGAGGATCGCATCGTCGCGGACGCCGTGCGCGCGTTCGGCAAGGGCGAGGCGCTCACCGTGCGCAATCCGGGCTCGACGCGGCCCTTCCAGCACGTGATCGAGCCGCTCGCGGGGTATCTCACGCTCGGTGCGCGCCTGCTCGAAGGCGGCGCGCGTGCACAGGCCGCGAGTCGCGGGTGGAACTTCGCGCCCAACTGTTCGGCCACCGTGCGCGAATTGGTGACCTCGCTCGCGCAGGCCTGGGGCGAGGGCGCGCGCTTCGAGGAGCGTCCCGTGCCAGGCGAGCCGCACGAAGCGAAGGCCTTGGTGCTCGATGCATCCGCGGCCGAACGCGAGCTGTTCTGGCGCTCGAAGTGGGAGCTCGCCGAGGCCGCGCGGCGCACAGCTTTGTGGGCACACGCACATCGCGCAGGCGAAGATGCACAGCGTCTGCGGGCGCGCTTCTTCGCCGACGTCGCCGATTGGAGGCAGGCACATGGCTGAGCTGACCACGCTCAACGCGCGCGCCGAGGAGGAGCGGCTCACCGAGGAGATCCTCGAGCGCACGCGGCAGCTCGCGCGGCTGCGGCTGGACCAGGAGCGCGGGTTCACTCCGGGCAAGACGGCGGTGAAGTACGCGGGCCGCGTGTACGACGAGCAGGAGATGGAGAACCTCGTGCGCGCGTCGCTGGAGTTCTGGCTGACCGCGGGCCGCTGGCACCGGCGGCTGGAGAAGGACCTCGCGGAGTTCTATGGACTCGCGCACGCGCGCTTGGTGAACAGCGGCTCCTCCGCGAACCTCCTCGCGACCACCGCGCTCACGAGCCCGCTCTTGGGCGCGCGCCGCATGCAGCCGGGCGATGAGGTGATCACGGTCGCGGCTGGCTTTCCCACGACTGTCGCGCCGCTGGTGCAGAACGGCCTCGTGCCCGTGTTCATCGACGTGCACCTCGAGACCGGCAACGTGGACGTGTCGCAGCTCGAGGCCGCGCGCAGCTCGAAGACGCGCGCCGTGGCCCTCGCGCATACGCTGGGAAATCCGTTCGACCTCGACGCGATCACCGCCTTCTGCAAGCAGCACAATCTCTGGCTGCACGAGGACAACTGCGACGCGTCGGGCTCGCTCTATCGCGGCAAGAAGACGGGCACGTTCGGCGACGTGGCGACCTTGAGCTTCTATCCGCCGCACCACATGACCACCGGCGAAGGCGGCGCCGTGCTGGCGAACACCGATGAGATGAACCGCGCGCTCGAGAGCATCCGCGACTGGGGCCGCGACTGCTGGTGCCAGTCGGGCGTCGACAACACGTGCAAGAAGCGCTTCGAGTGGCAGCTCGGCGAGCTCCCGCAGGGCTACGACCACAAGTACACGTACAGCCACCTTGGCTACAATTTGAAGATGACCGATCTGCAGGCGTCGATCGGCGTCGCGCAGCTGCAGAAGCTGACGGGCTTCGGGGCCGCGCGCAGGGCGAACTTCCGCTGGTTCAAGGAGGCGCTCGCGGATCTGTCTGACGTGCTGATCCTGCCCGAGGCCACGCCGCACTCGGACCCGAGCTGGTTCGGCTTCCTCATGACCGTGCGCGAGGGCGCGCCGTTCACGCGCGATGGCCTGGTGGCGCATCTGGAGAAGAAGAAGATCCAGACGCGCATGCTCTTCGGCGGAAATCTCGTGCGGCAGCCGGCGTTCGTGCAGCTCGCGCAGGACGCGAAGGCGCGTGGGGCGCCGGCGCCGTTCCGGGTGGCGGCGCCGCTGACGAACACGGATGTGATCATGCAGCGCAGCTTCTGGATCGGGGTGTATCCGGGGCTGACGGAGGAGATGCGGGCGCACGTGGCGGGGGAGATTCGCGCGTTCGCGCGGGGGACGACCAAGGCGTGAGCATGGGGCCGAGACCGCTGCGCTGGCTCTCGCTCGCTGCGGCCGCTCTGCCCTTCCTCGCGCTCGGCCTCGCGCAGTGGGACTACGTGCCCATCTTCGACGCGCGCGAGTACACGAACTGCCTGATGCGCGTGGCGTCGCCGGAGTCGGTGAGCTTCGAAGACCTGTCGTGCGCCCTGCACTCGAACCACCTGTGGGCGTTCGTGTCGTCCTTCCCGCTGCGGTTCGTTCCGCACAGCTACCCGGCGCTCCTCTGCATGCAGCTCGCGCTGGGCGTGGCGGCGCTCGCGGCCTTCCGGTCGCTGGTCGAGCTTTGCGTCCCGGGCGCGCCGCGCGAGGCGGTTGCGCTCACGGCTCTGCTCGGGATCGCGCCGACGTTCGCGGTGGGCGCGGTCGACCTGAACCCCGACTTCATGATTTGTGCCGTGCTCTTGTGGGTGTTGGTGGCGCTGGCGCAACGACAGTTCGTGCGCGCTGCGGCCCTCGGCCTGATGCTCACCTTCTGCAAGGAGACAGGCTTCCTCTTGCTGACGCTCGCGTGTGTCGCGCACGTGATCGTCTTCGTGCTCTGGCCGCGCGCCGCCTGGAGCGAGCGTTGGCGCATGTTGCTCCGGTACGCCCCGCTGTTCGTGAGCCCGCTCGCGTTCTTGCTCTGGATGCAGACACGGACCAAGACCTCGCCGAACGAGTTCGTGTTCAACCACACTCTCTCGGACCTGCTGCGCGCCTTTCTCACGCCTCGGCTCGGGGACGGCCCGCCGACCGCGCAGCTCGCGACCTTGTTCGTACTCCAGTTCGGCTGGGTGCTCGTGCTGCTGGCCTTGCCGCGCTGGGTCCAGAGGCTCGCTGCGCTGGTCCGGCGTGGGCCACCGACCGACCCGCCGGTTCATGCGCTGCTCGACCTCGTCTTGATCTTGGGCGCGTGGTCGCTCACTCGCGTCAAGACAGGCGCCATCGCGCGCTACATGGTGCCGCTGCTGCCGCTCCTGCTGCTCCAGGCGTACTTGTCGCTCCGTGCGTTCGCGCCCCGCGTGCGCGCAGTGGCCCTGATGAGCGTCGCCGCGCTGTTCG
>JAFEBC010000561.1 GCA_018266095.1 Deltaproteobacteria bacterium | reverse complement strand
GGGCGCCGGGCAAGTTCGACCTGGTGATGGACGTGAACGTGCGCGGCGCGTTCCTCTGCTCGCGCGCGGTGATCCCGGCGATGCGCGAGCAGAAGCACGGGCGCATCATCGTCATGTCGCCCAAGGTGTCGACGACCAAGCTCATGGGCAAGGCGCCGTACTTCGTCTCCAAGATGGGCATGACCATGGTGGCGATGGCCATCGCCGAGGAGGAGCGCGAGAACGGCATCGGCGCGACCGCTCTGTGGCCGGTCACGATGATCGAGAGCGAGGCCGTCAAGCACTTCGAGATGGGCAAGCCCGAGGAGTGGCGCACGGCGGCCATCCTCGCGGACGCGACCATGGAGATCTGCGCGGCGCCCACCGACAAGTTCAGCGGGCGCGCGGTGTACGACGAAGAGGTCCTGCACGAGACCAGGGGGATGACCGATTTTGCGCACTACTCGCTGGTGCCGGGGACGCATCCCGCGCCGGTGTGCAGAGAAATGGTGGAGTGATCATGCGTCGCATTGCCCTGGTGTTGCCCATCCGCTTCGCGTTCGAGACCCGCGTGGTGCAGACGACCACGCGAGAGATCTCGACGGAGGGCGTCTTCGTGCGCTGCCTCGAGGCGCCCGCTTCGGGGACGCAGGTGTCGCTGCGCCTGTACCTGCCCGGGCTCACGCAGGCCGCCGAGTTCGTCGGCGTCGTGCGCGAGCTCGAGAGCGGGGCCGAGAGCGGCTTCTGGGCCGAGTTCATCGCTTCGGGGCCGGAGGCCAAGGAGAAGCTGCACGGGCTCCTCTATCCAAAGCCGCGCGCGCCCGAGCCGGTGCCGATTGGAGCGGTGCAGCCGACGCGCTCCTCCAGCGTCGCCGACGAGCGGCCCGTGTTTCCCACGGTGCAGCGCACGCACACGCCGGTGCCGCCGATGAAGGCGATGACGGAGCCGCTGGCCCAGCCCCCGAGCGGGCCGGTGCTGCTCGCGGGCGACTCCAATCGCCGCACGTTCCCGCGCTATCGGGCCCGCTTCGGCGTCCGCTTCGAGAGCGTGCAGGACTTCGTGCTCGAGTACGCGGCCAACATCAGCGCAGGCGGCGTGTTCGTGGTGACCGATCACCCGCCGGAGATGAACGCGGTGATCACGGTGTCGATGGAGCTGCCGGGCTCGAGGGAGATGGTCACGTGCAAGGCGGTGGTGGTGCATCGCGTGACGCCGGAGATCGGCCGCGACCGCGGCGTGCAGGCGGGCGCGGGCGTGCAGTTCATCGACGCGGATGATGCGTTCAGAGAGAAGATCGATCGCGCGATCGCGCACATTCTCGACAAGGGTTAGGCGGGGATTGTCCGAGCAGGATCGCTAGGGCGACGATTCACCGCAGAGGCGCAGAAACGCCGAGTTGCGCCGAGCACAAACAAGAATTCTGCGCTTCGGCGTCTCTGCGGTGAGTGATCGGGCGGGCAAGTCACTCCGATCGCAGCGCTCAGCTCTTCCGCTCCACGCGCGCGCCGTTCACGCCGACGTCGACGACCTCAGCGCGGCCCGGGACGCCGTTCTGGAACGCGTGGTCGCGCATGGCCCTGGCCACGTCGTGCGCGCTGTCCATCTCGCACAGCGCGAACACCGTCGTGCCTGCTCCCGAGAGCGCCGAGCCGAGCGCGCCGGCCTCGCGCGCGGCCTTGAGCAGCGCGGGGAGCCACGGAATCAGCGTGCTACGCGGCCCCTGGTGCAGGCGGTCGCCCATGGCCTCGCCCAAGAGCTCGTAGCGTCCCTGCGACAGCGCGGCCACGAAGAGCGCGGCGCGGCTCAGGTTGAACACGGCGTCGGCGAGCGGCACCTGCTTGGGCAGCACGGCGCGCGCGGCCTCCGTCGACAATTCCTGCTCGGGGATGAAGATGGCCGCGCGCAGCGGGCGCGCGATGTGGATCGACGAGCTCATGATGTTGCCCTGCGTGCCCCTGATCGACACCTGCGCGCCGCCGCGCAGACAGGGCACGACATTGTCGGGATGGCCCTCGAGGCTCACGGCCACGGCCAGCGCGCGCTCCACGCCGAGCGTGCCGCCGACGAGCTCATCGCCCACGAGCGCCCCCGCGAGCGCTGCGGCAGCAGACGAACCGAGCCCGCGCTTGAGCGGAATGCTGCTGTGCAATTCGAGCTCAGCGTTGAGCGCCTCGGGCCCCACGCCCACCACCTGCGCGGCTGCGATGGCCGCGACGATGATGCGGTTCGTGTGATCGCGCGGGAGCGTGTTCTCGCCCATGCCGGAGATGTTGGTGATGCGCAGGCCGCTGCCGCCGGGCGTGGCGCGCACGATGAGGTCGGGCCCGCCGAGCGCGATGCCGAGCGCGTCGAAGCCGGCGCCGAGGTTCGAGGTGGAGCAGGGGACGACGACGGTGAACTCGCCGCTCATGAGAGGGCCTCCTCGAGGGCCTGGGGCTCGTCGGGCACGGGCGGCGGGAGCGGCGGCGC
This sequence comes from Deltaproteobacteria bacterium, assembly GCA_018266095.1. GTDB lineage: Bacteria > Myxococcota > Myxococcia > Myxococcales > 40CM-4-68-19 > CAIWCD01. Next base: position 127 of record JAFEBC010000561.1, on the reverse strand, counting down.
GTGCTCGATGGCGAGCTGCGGATCCTTGAGCCCGTGACCCGTGAGCACGGCCACCAGCGTCTGGCCGCGGAAGCGCTGCGGATTGGCCTGCGCGAGCTTGAGCAGGCCCGCGATGGGCGTCGCGCTG
>JAFEBC010000560.1 GCA_018266095.1 Deltaproteobacteria bacterium | reverse complement strand
GCCGGCGCCGTGCGCGAAGACATAGAGCGCCCTGGGCTCACGCGGCCGCAAGAGCAGCGCCGACACGTGGTCCCGATTCGGCGCCGGCTCGAACGTCAGCGCCTCCGCCTGCACTCCCGCCTGGCTCCCCGCCGTCATGTCGCGCGCGCTCGCATGGCGCCCACGATAGCGCACCGCCGCGTCGCCCCCTCGGTTGAAGGGTGCGCGCGGCGGCGGAGGTGCAGGTGCTCGAAGTTGGCGTCGCAGCGCCGGTTGCGTCAGGCCCGTCTACAGCCCGGGCTTGTCTTCCTTGGTGGCGTCCTTCGGGTCTTCCTTCACGGCGTCCTTGGGCGCGTCCGCGCCGACCTCGCGCTTCTCGACCTTCTCCACTTGCACGCGCACCTGGCGCTTGCCGTTGTCGCCGTCCTCGACCTGGATGTCGACCTTGCCGTCCTCGCCGCGGGCGCGAAGCTGCTCGAGCAGCTCCTTCTTCGCCTGCTCGATGGCCGCCGGGTCGCTCTTCACGTTGAACAGCTTGAGCCCGATCTTGTCCGACAGGTGCCCCTTGGCCGTGGCCTCGATGGGCGTCTCGGTGATGGTCGCCTCGCGCAGCGCCGGGAACGCCGAGCGGAGCTGCTCGACCGCGTCCGCCGCGATCGACTGGCCCCACATCTCGATGCTGTACTTCACCCCATCCGGCGAGCGCATCGCCTTGAACTGCACCTCGTGCGTGTGCCCGAGCTGCTGCAGGACCGGCTGCAGCTCCATCGGGCTCGGCCAGTCCTTGGCCGGCTTGGCCGCGCTGATCTCGATGCGGCGCCCGACCTCGACCGCATAGTCCGCCGGCGCACGCGACGCCGCGCCGAGCCCGAGGACGAACACGAACGCCACTGCCAACCTCAACATCATCTTCCGCTGCATGGTGGAGGACCTCTCCGTGAGTGTGGACTGCGACTGCGCAAGGACCTGCTTGCGATACGCGGCCACCAATTCGGCGCGCAGGGCCGACTGGTGCGTGGACGGTTGCGCCGCGCGCTGGTGCAGACGCGCGAGCAGCTTCTCGAGACGGCTAGGGGCCATGGGCCACCTCATTGGCTTCAACGGGCGCGGACAGCGCCTCCTTCAACGTGCGCAACGCCCTCGACGCGCGCTGCCGGACCGTGGCCGCGGGCACGCCCAGCAGGGCCGCGATCTCCGCGTGCTCCAGGCCATCGCCATAGCGCAGCGCGATCAGCTCACGCGCCTCGGCCGGCAGCCGCGACAGCTCATCGCGCAGCCGGCGCAGCTCTTCTTCACGGAGCAGCTCACCGAGCGGATTCTCCTGCGTGGTGAGCAGCGCCGCCGCCTCGTCGGTCGACAGCCCTGGCGTCAGCCCGGCCCGCTGCGTGCGCAGGTCATCGATGAGCAGGTTGCGCGCGACCGCCAGCACGAAGGGCAGGGCGCCCTTGTCCACCTCGATCTGCGGCAGCTTCTCCACCAGCTTGTGGAACGCCCGCGACACCACGTCCTCGGCGTCCTCGCGGGTCCGCGTCCGCCGCACCACGAAGGCCCACACGCGCGGATAGAGCGCGTCATAGAGCCCCGCGAACGCCTGCTCGTCGCCCTGCTGGGCCTCGGTGAGCAGCTTCGCGAGCGGGTCGCGTTGGAAGAAGGGGAAGTTCATCTTGGGTCTCGGGGATTCATACGATCGACGGCCGGAAGTGTGACATCGCCTTGACAACCCGCCCCGGAATGACCAGAATCAAGAAGTAGTCATTCCGGAGCCCGCACCCATGGACCAAGGAAAGCGCGAAGGGATCCTGGCCTCGGCGGCCAAGCTCTTCGCCAACTGCGGGTTTCGCAAGGCGTCGATCGACGAGATCGCGCGCGGCGCCGGCGTGGCCAAGGGCACCGTCTACCTCGCCTGCGAGTCGAAGGAAGACCTCTACTACCAGACGCTCCTGCGCGAGGCCCGCGCCTGGGTCGCGGATACGCTGCGCATCATCGATCCGCGCGAGCCCGCCGACGAACTGCTCCTGCGCGTGTCCGCGTACGGCTTCGAGCGGATCGACAATTCTCCTCTGTGGCGCGACCTCCTGACCGGCAAGGTCCACGAGCTCCTGCCCAACTGGGCCGAGCGCTTCGGCGAGCTGCGCAAGCTCGGCTGCCAGCCGGTCATGGAGATCCTGCGCATCGGCATCTCGCAGGGCCGCTTCCGCGCCGACCTGGACGTCGAGGCGCTCGCGCCCGTGCTGCAGGACATGCAGCTCTCGGGCTACCTGTACCTCGCCAACAAGCCGAACCCTGATGACGTCCTGCGCCGCCAGGCCGCGGGGCTCGAGCTGGTCTTGCGCGGCATCCTGGCCGGTCCGGTGACCAGGCCGCTGCTCAAGTCACTGTAGCGTTCGCACGATCCGGTCACTCCCGCACTCGTGAGCCCATCCGAAAACTCTCTGACACCTCCGCACGACCCGTACTGACCAAAAAACCAAAGTAGTCAACAAGTCACAATGTCACCCGCCCCAGGAGCACGACCATGGCCACCTCCACCACCCGCTCGAATCCGACCTCGACTCTGCCTGCGCCCACCGCTGGCGACCGTCTGCGCGAGTCGCTCAACCTCAAGTTCATGTCGCTGCTCCTCTCGACGCCGCGCGGGCGCGCCCACCTGCTCGCGCAGTGCGCGGACGCCGAGTCCACGGGCGAGTCGCGCATCTTCGACCAGGCCCTCGGCGGCGTGGACGACGCGAACTTGAAGCGCATGATCACGCGGCACCGCGACGACGAGCTGCGCCACGAGCGGCTCTTCCGTGAGCGCCTGGCCGCGACCGGCGTGACGGACCTGCCGGACCTGCGCGACCTGCAGGTGGTCGACCGCATCGACGCTGCCCTGGGCGGGTTCCTCGAGAAGCCCATCACCGACGCGCGGGGCGTGATGGAGGCTTACTGCCTCCTGCAGGTGCTCGAGGAGCGCGCCGTCATGCAGTTCCCCATCTTCGCCAAGGCGTTCGCCACCATCGACCCGGCCACGACGCGCGTGTTCGAGGAGGTGCTCGAGGACGAGAGGCGGCACCTGCTCTACTGCGTGGCCGTGTCGCGCCGCTACGCGCCAAGCGAGGAGGCGCGCGAGGCCTGCCTGAACCGGCTGCGCGCCATCGAGGCCGAGGAGTACAAGGCGAACCAGGCGGCCAACATGCGGCACGCGTTCAAGCACGGCTACGTGCGCGGCCTCGCGTCGATCCCGTGGAGGCTGCTCGCGCTGGCGGCGCCGCTCATCCCGGCCGCGGGCACACCGCATGGCCGCGCGGGGGCCAAGGCGCACGCGGTGCCGGACGTGGCGGAGCTCGCGCGCACGGCCGCGTAGATCACTCGGACGGCCGCGGGCTCCGATGCCAAGCAGCGCCGCGAGCTACACGAGGTACGTCGTTGGCACGTCGGCCTCGCCCGTGGCCGCCAACAGGTCCGCCGTGCGCTGCAGCCGCTCGCGGACCATGCGCTCGATCATC
>JAFEBC010000055.1 GCA_018266095.1 Deltaproteobacteria bacterium | reverse complement strand
GTGAAGACCGACCAGCTCCTCGTCGACGGCGTGTTCCTCAAGGGCGGTCAGAGCACCGGCTGGACCAAGTCGCCGGACGCGGACAAGGCGTACGTCTGCGTGCAAGGCGGCGGCGACCTCGTGCTGGAGACGGCCGCGGCGGGCAACGAGCTGCGCGTGCCGCTGACGGTGGGCGCGTTGGTGCTGGCGCCGCGCGGGGTGTTTCACCGGGTCACGGCGGGGGCGCAGGGGATGGTGTGCTCGGCGCTGTCGAAGTTCCCGGTGCGGGTGATCGAGAAGGGGTAGTCGTCTCAGGGCGCAGGTGGATCGCTGGCGGGCGAGAGTTCCCCCAGCGATATCGCCCCTGAATGCCCCTCGATGTGAAGCTGGGCGCCGTCGTTGAAGGCGAACACGATCCTCGCCAGCGGCACGACCGTATCCACCAATGCGACGGGCTCCACCGGCTCGCCCCTGGCATCCTCGATGCGCAGGTCGGTGACCCAATTCTCTGCGGGCATCGCTGGCTGGAACGAGAACGCCACGACGCGCTCGATGCGCAGCGCCGCAGCGCAATCCCAAACCTTCAACGCGCCGCTGGCCTTCGTCGCGATCAGGACCCGCGGGAACTGGATCGTACAGACGCCGCCGATCGCGAGCGTGATCGTCACGTCTCTGGCGTCATGAACGTCGAGAAAGTCGAGATCCGAGGCCATGCGAATCGCACCTCCCCCAAGAGGCGATGTTCAGCTCTGAAGATGGCGCGGGCCTGCTCTACGGCGCGAACGCCAGATCCACCGTCGCCGCCTGCCCGTCCGTCACCGTCACCTGCGCCGTCTTCTTGCCCTGGCGCTCGTGCCAGAACTCCAGCGTGTACGTGCCCGCCGGCAGCCCCTCGATGGCGAAGCTCCCGTCGTCCTTCGTCACCGCCCAGAACGGATTCGCCACCACGCCCGCGTACGAGCGCATCCACGGGTGCACGTCGCACACGATGGTCACCGCCACCTGCGGCTCGTCGAACTTCCGCATCAGCCGCGTGTTCTGCACCGGCATCGCCACGTTGAACGAGTTGGGCCCCGTCGACATGCCCGCGCCCTGGCCGCGCGCGTGCACGTTGTGCAGCATGGGGTCGTCGTTGTGCATGATGAGCGGCTGGCCGGCGCGGATGCCGAACACGCGCGGCAGGTATTCGCAGTCCTTCTGGTGCAGGTCGACGGGATCGGGCGGCAGGTCGTACGCGCCCGCTGGCAGGCCCGACTGGACGTAGACGAACACGTTGGCGAGGCCGCCGTCCGCGGCCACCTTCATGGCGGGGATGGGCTTGCGATCCTTGCACTCGGGGAACGTCACCGGCGCGGCGCGCTCCTCGGGCGCCGGGCCCGTCCACTTCACGTGGCCCATGATCTTCGCGGTACCCGTCTTGCCCTTGGGCGCGTTGGGGTCGCCGATGGTGAGCGTGGTCGAACCGCCTCCGGTCAGGCCGGGCAGCGTCCCCGTGGTCGCCGCGGCTCCGGGCGTCGCGGGGGCCCCAGCAGGCGCGCTCGCGGGAGGCGGCGCGTCAGACTTGGGCTTTCCGTCACAAGCGCCCACTGCGAGACACAGCGACAACGCCGCCACGCGCACGATCGGATGGTCCATGTCGACAAGCCTACACCGGCGCCGCGGAACGCGCGCGCCCAAGCGGCGAGGCGGCGGCATCTCGACGGACGCGCTCGGCGAATCTTTGATACACGAGCGCGATGGGCACGCTGCGCGAACTGCAGGAATTGCGCGCGGAGGCGTTCTCGTTCGCGCAGGCCGAGGCCCGGGATCGGCACCTGCGTGCGACGGGCCGGCCGCCGCAGGAGTCCTTGCGTGCCCGCGTGAAGGCGCACCCGCGGCTGTGCTCGCGCGACGGCGTGCAAGAGGTGCAGGACGCGCTCTCGCGGGCCTTGGAGAGGGCGAAGTCCGACGACGGCGCGTCCGGGCAGGGCCGCGTGGCGCGCTTGTCGGGCCTGCGCGAATTGGTCGTGCGGGCGCGGGCGCAGGCGCTGGAGCCGCAGGCCGCGCAGGAGCTGCTCGACTTCGATCTGCATCCGTCCGTGCGTCCGCCGGGCGATCGCGGGCTGCACGGCGCGCTGCCGCCGCTGCTGGTGCGCACTGAGCTGCCGCTGGAGCGCTCGCGCACGCGCCGCTTCGAGCTCGAATCCGCGTTGGCCGACGCAAGCTCACGCCTCGACGACGCGCGCACAGCCACCTTCGATGCAGGCGCCACCGCGCTGGGTGAGCTGAACCTCGGCGATCCGCTCGCGGCCGCGCTGGCCCTGCACGCGCGCGGCTTCTCGCCCCCGCCCAAGGACGTCACGCTGCTCACGCACGTCGAGCGCACCGCGCAGCACGTCCTCGACGCCACCGATCCCATCGCGCGCGATCTCGGCGCCTTCTTCCTCGAGCGCATCACGCAGGCCCGTCCGCATCCGGGCGACGCGAGCCTGCACGATCTGCTGCACCTGATCCACGCGCCACCGTGTGCCTCTGCGTTCATCCGCGGCGAGCTCTTGCGCACCGTGCGCCGCTTCGCCGAGGGCCTGCGGCTGGACCTCTCGGGCGGCTCGCACGTGAAGCTCGACGAGCTCGACCCGCAGGAGCGCCCGCACGCCTGGCCGCTCGCGTCCGCGCACGGCGTCGATGTGCCGTATCAGGCGCGCGTGGCCCTGCTCCCGCAAGAGGGTCCCCGTGCGCTCGCTGCGCTGCTCGCCGCCGTGGCCGAATCGCAGCGCATGACCGGCCCGTCGAGCGAGGCGCCGCCCGAGGACTCCTGGACGTGCGACCCCGCGGTGGCCTTCGCGAACGGAGACGTCTTCGCGGCCCTCGCCCGCACGCCGGGCTTCCTCACCCGCCTCGCGAAAACGGAATTGCACCGCGACGACGAGCGCACGCTGGCCCTGGCCGATCTCTTCGCCACGCGCACTGCGGCCGCGCGCACGCTCGCGTCGATCGAGGCCTTCCGCCTCGGGCTCTCCGCGCGCACGGCTTCGGTGCACCAGGATCTCTTCGCGCGCGCCGCGCTGTGCACGCTGCCGAGCGGCCTCGCGCTGGAGGGCCTGGATCCCTGGCTCACGAGCTTCGCCGAGCTGCGCGGGCGCATGCTGGCGGCGCGGATCCGCGCGTTCTTCGTGGAGCGCTTCGACGAGGATTGGTTCCGCAATCCGCGCGTGCTGGCGAGCCTGGGATCGCTGTGGGTGCGCGGCGGGCGGCCGCAGGTGAACGAGCTGTGGAGCGAGGTGGCGCCGGGCGAGGTGCCCTCCGCCGAGGCGCTGGTGCGGGACCTGACGCACGCCTGCGCGTAGCGGCGCAACGGTCCTCCACGCAGACGCTCATCGACGCCTATGAACGGGAACGGTACCCGATGGACCCACCTGATCCGGTCGAGGCGATCCGCTTCCGCATGGAACAACAGGGCCTCGTCCGCAAGGACCTGGAGCCGATGATCGGGACCCGCACGCGCGTTGCCGAGGTGCTCAATCGGCGGCGACCGTTGTCGATCACCATGATCCGCAAGCTGCACGCCAAGCTGGGAATTCCAGCAGAAGTGCTGATTCGTCGGCCCCGTCTCGCGGGTCAGTCGCGTCGAGGCTGACAACGGGGGCTTACTCTCCCAGATACGCTTCCCGAATCTCCGGGCTCTTCAAGAGCTCCGCGCCCGGCCCGCTCTTCACCACCGTGCCCGTCTCCAGCACATACCCCTGGTGCGCGATCCCCAGCGCCAGATGGGCATTCTGCTCCACCAGCAGGATCGTCACGCCCTGCTTGTTGATGTCCTCGATGATGCGGAAGATCGTCTCCGTCACCTGCGGCGCGAGGCCCAAGCTCGGCTCGTCCAACAGCAGCAACTTCGGCCGCGCCATCAGCGCCCGCGCGATCGCCAGCATCTGCTGCTCGCCGCCCGAGAGCGTGCCCGCGAGCTGCTTCTCGCGCTCCTTCAAGCGCGGGAACAGCGCGAAGCCCTTCTCGGCATCCGCAGCGATGCCCGCCTTGTCGCGCCGCAGGAACGCGCCCAAGAGCAGGTTCTCGTGCACGGTGAGCTGCGGAAAGATGCCGCGGCCCTCGGGCGCATGACACAGCCCGCGCGCGACGAGCTGGTGCGCCTTCTGCCCCGCGAGCGACTGGCCCTGGTAGCGCACCGTGCCCGACGTGGGCTGCAGCATGCACGACACGGCCCGCAGCGTGGTGGTCTTGCCGGCACCGTTGGCGCCGATGAGCGTGACGATCTGCCCTTCGTTCACCTCGAACGACACGCCGCGCAGCGCGTGGATCGCGCCGTAGTGCACATCGACGTTCTCGAGCGAGAGCAGCGCGGCCATCTCAAGCGCCTCCCGTCGGGCCCGCGCTCGGAGCCGGCGCCGCGTGCGCGTGCTGGGCCGCGAACTCCTTCGCGTACTTCTCGCCCAGGTAGGCCTCGATGACCTTCGGATCCGACTGGATCTCCTTCGGCAGGCCCTGCGCGATGGTCACGCCGTGGTCCAGCACGAGGATGCGCTCGGACACGCCCATCACCAGCTTCATGTCGTGCTCGATGAGCACGATGGCCACGCCGAAGCGGTCGCGGATGGAGCGGATGAGCTGCATCAGCTCCGCCTTCTCCTTGGTGTTCGTGCCGGCCGCGGGCTCGTCCAAGAGCAGCACCTGCGGCCCCGTCGCCAGCGCGCGCGCGATCTCGAGCCGGCGCTGCTCGCCGTACGGCAGGTTCATCGCCAGCTCGTCGCGCCGGTGCAAGAGGCCCATCACCGAGAGCAGCTCCTCGCTGCGCGCGCGGATCCAGCCCTCTTCGTCCTCGGCCTTCGAGCCGTGGCGCACCGCCGCCAGCATCGACTCCTTGGACAGGTGGTGGCAGCCGATGCGCACGTTGTCGAGCGCGGTCAGCTCCTTGAACAGGCGGATGTTCTGGAACGTGCGCGCAAGCCCCCGGTGCGCGATGACGTGCGGCCGCTCGCCGTCCGTGACCTGCCCGCGCACCGCGATCGTGCCCTCCGTGGCCGGATACACGCCCGTGAGCAGATTGAACACCGTGGTCTTGCCCGCGCCGTTCGGCCCGATGAGCGCGATGAGCTCCTTGGGCCTGACTTGCAGGCTGAACTCGCTCACCGCCGTCAGGCCGCCGAAGCGGATCGTGGCCTTCTTCACGTCCAGCAAGAGCTCGCCGTCCTTCGAGGCCAGCGTGCGGCTGTCCGCCGAGTCCGGGTGCGTGGCGGCCGCCTCCGACGTGCCCGCGCGCTTCTTGCGCCAGGTCGAAACCAGGTCCCACAGCTCGCTCGTGCCGAAGAGCCCGCGCGGCCGCACCAGCATCAGCACCACCAGCGCGACCGCGTACAGGACCATGCGCAGGTTCACGAGCTGGAAGCTCATCGTGCCGATCGTGATCGGCGGCAGGCTGCGCAGGGCCTCAGGCAAGAGCGTGAGCACCGTGGCCGCCAGCACCGAGCCCGTGATCGAGCCCATGCCGCCCAGCACCACCATCGCCACCACCTCGAAGCTGCGCACGAAGGTGAAGCTCTGCGGCGCGAGGTTCCCCTCGAACGCGCCCGAGAGCGCGCCCGCCGCGCCCGCGATGCCGGCCGAGATGACGAACGCGCGCACCTTGTAGCCCGTGGTGTCCACGCCCATCGACTCCGCCGCCACCTCGTCCTCGCGCACCGCCAGGAACGCGCGCCCGTGCGTCGAGTTGCGCAGCCGCCGCGCGAGGAGAATCGTGGCGATGGCGCCCATGAAGATCCACGCGAAGTCCGCGCGCTGCGGAATCGGCGAGAGCCCGATCGCGCCGCCCAGGAGCGGCGTGTTCTCGATGATGACGCGGATGATCTCGCCCATGCCGAGCGTGACGATGGCGAGGTAGTCGCCCTTGAGCCGCAGCGACGGCTTGCCGACGAGGTAGCCCGCGACCGCCGCCATGCACGCGCCCGCGAAGATGGTGAAGAGGAAGTAGAGCCGGAACGGATCGTCCTGCGGCCCGCGCATGAGCAAGAGCGCGCTCGTGTACCCGCCCACGGCCACGAAGCCCGCGTGCCCGATGGAGAACTGCCCCGTGAGCCCGTTCACCAGGTTCAGCGACACGGCCAGGATGATGGCGATGCCGATGTGGTTGATGTTCTGGAACGCGTACGCGTACGAGAAGTTCGACCCGATGGTGGCCTGGATGAGCCAGAGCAGCGGGATCGGGAGCAGGAACGGCACCCAGGTGAGCAGGCCTCGCTTCACTCGGGCGGGAGTCATCTAGACCTTCTCCGCGGTGGCGCGGCCCAACAGGCCCGACGGCTTGACCAGCAGGATCAGGATGAGCAGCGCGAAGGCCACCGCGTCCTTCCACTGCGAGCTGAAGTACCCGCTGACGAGCTGTTCGATGAGGCCCAAGAGGAGCCCGCCCACCATCGCGCCCGGCACGTTGCCGATGCCGCCGATCACCGCCGCGACGAAGGCCTTGAGGCCCGGCATCAGGCCCATGAGCGGCTGCACGCTCGGATACTTGCTGGCGAAGAGGATGCCGGCCGCCGCCGCGAGCACGCTGCCGAGCACGAACGTGAACGAGATGATGAAGTCCACGTTCACGCCCATGAGCGCCGCGACGTCGGGGTTGTGCGAGACCGCGCGCATGGCCGTGCCGAGCCGCGTGTGGAAGACGATGCGCTGCAGCCCGAACATGAGCGCGAGCGCGACGGCCATGGTGATGATGTCCACCGCGCCGATCGAGAGCCCGCCCACTTGCACCGGCGGCAGCGGCGGCAGGATGCCGAACGCGTTCGGCGTGGGCCCGAAGACGACCTGCCCGCCGTACTCGATGAAGAAGCTGACGCCGATGGCGGTGATGAGCGAGTTGATGCGCGGCGCCGAGCGCAGGGGCCGATACGCCACGCGCTCGATGACGAAGCCGATGAGCCCGCAGATGGCCATCGAGATCACGGCGATGAGCACCGCGCCGCCGATGGTCGGGTGCTGCGCCTCCGACGACCACTTGGACGACGTGTAGAACGCCATCATCGCGCCGACCATGAACACGTCGCCGTGCGCGAAGTTGATGAGCTTCAGCACGCCGTACACCATCGTGTAGCCGAGCGCGATCAGCGCGTAGATGGCGCCGACCGAGAGCCCGTTGATGATGTGCTGGAGGAATTCGGTCACCGCGAGGTGCCCCCGAAGTCGATTAGGGCTGCTTCTGCGACGGCGTGGTCGGCACCGCGGCCACGGCCGACGGCGGCTCGATGCGGGTCACGAACTCGTACTTGCCGCCCTTGGCGATCTTCAGCACGACCGCGGGCTTCACCGGATTGCGGTGCTCTTCCATGGTGATGCTGCCGGTGACGCCCTGGAAGTTCTTGGTGGCGGCGAGCGCGTCGCGGATGGCCGGGCCCGAGAGGTCCGTCGCGCGGTTCATCGCGTCCGCGAGCATGCCGGCGGCGTCGTAGGCCTGCGCGCCCAGCGAGTCCGGCAGGATGTTGTAAGCCGCCTTGTAGCGCTTGGCGAAGTCCTGCACGCGCGGCGACGGGTCGTCGACCGAGTAGTGGTTCGAGAAGTACGCGCCCTCGAGCGCCGCGCCGCCGATCTCGTAGAGCTTCTCGCTGTCCCAGCCGTCGCCGCCGAGGAGCGGCACGGTGATGCCGGCCTCGCGGGCCTGGCGCGCGATGAGGCCGGTCTCGGTGTAGTACCCGGGCTCGAAGATGGCCTCCGGGTTCTGCGCCTTGATGTTGGTGAGCTGCGCCTTGAAGTCCACGTCGCCCTGCGAGAACGACTCGTTGCCGGCGATGGTGCCGCCCATCTTGGTGAACTCCTCCTGGAACACCTTGGCGAGGCCCACCGAGTAGTCGTTGCGCACGTCGCGCAGGATGGCGACCTTGTTGAGCTTCAGGTTCTCGCGCGCGAACTTCGCCATCACGTAGCCCTGGAACGGGTCGATGAAGCAGGCGCGGAAGATGTAGTCGCCGACCGCGGTGACCTTCTCATTGGTGGACGACGGCGTGACCATCGGCACCTTGGCCATCTGCGCCTTGGGGGCCATGAACAACGAGCGCGTCGAGGCCACTTCACCGAGCAGCACGCTCACGTGGTCGCTGGCGATGAGGCGCGTGGCCGCGGTGGCCGCCTCCTCCGGCTTGCCCTGGTCGTCGAGCGTGACCAGGCGGATCTTGCGGCCCTTGATGCCGCCCTTCGCGTTCAGCTCGTCAAAGAACAGATGGAAGCCGCGATCCGACGAGATGCCGAAGGTGGCCTCATTGCCCGTGGTCGACGCGACGTGACCGATGACGATCTCACCCTTGGCGTCCGCGCCGACGAGGCCGCTGCCCTGATCCTTCGAGGGGCAAGCCGTGAGCGCGAGGAGGGCGACGAGTGGCAGGCGGGCAAGTGCGGCAATTCGCATCGAAGACTCCGGAAGTACGGATCAGATTGAAGGCGCGCTTTCGTAGCACTGTGTGGGTGCGGGGATCAACGATCGTTCCACTCGACCGGCCTGGGGTGCTACTGTTCATGTTCGCAGGGGTGAGGTCGCGATCGCCGATCGCGGATGCGCACCCTTGACCACAGCGCCTCCCTTTCGTCCGACTTCACGCCTGCTAGAGTCCTCGCCCCCGTGCCCAAGATCCTGGTCGTCGACGACAACTCCGAGCTGCTCAATCTGCTCTCGTCCTCGTTCGAGGAGGCGGGCTACACGGTGCAGACCGCCACGCGCGGGAAGGTCGCGCTCGAGGTGGCGCGCAAGGACAAGCCGGACCTGGCGGTCATCGACGTGCTCCTGCCGGACGTGATGGGCTTCGATGTCGCCGAGGGCCTGAAGCGCCTCAAGGTGCCGTTCGTGTTCATGAGCGGCGTGCACAAGGGCGGCAAGGCCGCGGCCAACGCGATGGGCACCTACGGCGCGCTCTCGTACTTCGAGAAGCCGTTCGAGCGCAAAAGCCTGCTCGAGGCCGTGGACAAGGTGCTGCCGGCGAGGCCCAAGGCGCAGCCGAGCGCGCCTGCGTGGGACGTCGAGGCCGCGCCTGGAGTCGAAGGTCCGGCCGACGCGATGTCGCTCACGGGCCGCATCGATCTGGTGTCGGGCGCCACGCAGGCCTCGATCCGCGGCAAGGAGGTCGCGCTCAAGGCCGCCGAGGCGCCCGCGATCGCCAACTTGCAGATCGCGCGCAGGCCGCCTCCGGGCCCGAAGACGCCGCCGATGATGGCGCCGGTGGCGTACGTGCACCCGCCCTCGAGCATCCCGCCCACGCCGCTGGCCGAGCTGCTCAAGATCAAGCCGCCGCCGACGATGGCGCCCGCCCAGTACGCGCCGCCGCCTCCGCCGCCGCCCACGCCGATGGAGCCCGCGCCGGTGGCCGTGAGCGCGCCGCCGCCTCCGCCGCCGGACGCGCTGCAAGAGATCCCGGCCGAGCGCGGCAATCCGCACCAGGGCGAGCTCAAGGACAACCTGGCGCAGCTCTTCGCGGCCTTCCTGCAAGCCAAGGAGACGGGCGAGCTCGGCCTGCAGCGCGGCCAGGTGCGCAAGATCGTCTACTTCGAGCAGGGCATGCCCGTGTTCGCGCTCTCGAACCTGGTGGCCGATCGGCTCGGCCAGTTCCTGGTGCGCGCGGGCAAGATCGACGACGCCACGCTCAAGTCGGCCGCGCAAGAGGCGCACGACACCGAGCAGCGCACGGGCGACGTGCTCATCCTCATGGGCCTGCTCACCGAGCAAGAGCGGCTCTACTACGTGGGGCAGCAGATCAAGAGCATCCTCTACAGCGTCTTCTCGTGGGAGGAGGGCACGTACCAGCTCTCGTTCCAGGAGCGCGCGCGCAAGGAGAGCATCAAGCTCGACCTGCACCCGGCCACGCTGTGCCTGCGCGGCATCAAGAAGCTCTACAAGCTCGAGCGCATGCGGCGGCTCTTGCCCGACACGGCCAAGCCGATGCCGAGCCAGGACCCGCTGTTCGGCCTCTCGGACGTCGAGCTGCAGGGCTGGGAGGCGCACCTCATCGCGCGCTGCGACGGCAGCCGCACGGTGAAGGACCTGGTGGCGCTCTCGCAGAAGCCAGAGCAGGACGCGCTGGGCACGCTGGTGGCGCTGGTGTCGATGAAGATCCTGGAAGTGCGCTAGGGACAGGCGGGCCCCGCGCCGGATGGATCGCAGGCGAATTCTCGTCTAGTCTCCGACACATGGCGTCAGTTCCAGTGCCAACGAGCGCGCTCGGGGGCGATGGCATCTACGCCACCGTGGGCGTGATCGTGGCCGAGGTGCAGCGGCGCGGCATCGATCCGACGCCCCTGCTCGCGAGGCACAACCTGCATCCGCCGCGGAAGTGGCTGCCGCTGCAGCGCGGGCGGCGCGGCGACATCCTGGCCTTCGTGGAGACCTGCCTTGAGGTCTCGAAGGACCCGGGGCTGCACATCGACGCCACCATGGCCGCGGCCATCGGCGCCTTCGAGATCGCGGACTATCTGGTGTCGATGGCGCCCACGCTCGGCCACGGGCTGCGCGCGGTGTGCGAGCGGTTCGACATGGTGAACTCGGGCATCCGCTTCCGCTTCGAGGAGAGCCTCGCGGAGGTGGTGGGGCACATGTCGGCGATGCACGAGCCGCTGCCGCACCCCATCGAGACCGAATGCACGTTCGTGGCCATGAACCACCGCATGCGGACGGCCACCAACGGCGTGCACGGGCTCACGCGCGTGTCGTTCTCGCACGCGGAGCGCGGGAGCGGGAGGGCGCTGCGGCGCGCGTTCGCCTGTCCGGTGATCTTCGGCGCGGGGGTCGACACGGTGGCCATGTCGCGCGCGGCGTTCGATTCGCCCACGGCGTTCCATCACGCGAGCCTGGATCCGCTCATCCGCGCGGGGGCCGCGGGCGCGCTGCCGATGATCGCCACGGGCGTCGCGGCGCTGGTGCGGCGGGCGCTGGCGGCGGGGGTGGCGCTGGGCTCGCAGCGCACGGATGGGCTCGCCAAGCGGCTGGGCCTGTCGCGGCGCTCGCTGCAGCGCAAGCTCTCGGCCGAGGGCGTGTCGCTGAGCAACCTCTTGGAGGAGACCAAGCGCGACGAGGCCATCAGCCTGCTCGCGCAGCCGCAGCTCTCGCTCAGCGAGATCGGGGAGCGGCTGGGCTTCTCTGAGCCGAGCGCGTTCACGCGGGCGTTCCGGCGCTGGACGGGCGCCTCGCCGCGCGACTACCGCGAGCGGCACTTCGCCAACGGGCAGCGCAATCAGGGGTGACGGAGCTCACGGATGTGCGCGGGATCACAAAGGGATTCGCGCGCGAAGTGGCGCGTCCAGTCAAGTCGATTGGCGCTCCGGGTCAACGCAATCGCGGGCGTCATCCGCTAGCGTGAGTCCAGCACTTCACGCATCCGTGCGGCTGGCCCACGGTCTCGCGCGCCCCGTCGCGGCGCGAGAGGGCTGGCTGCCCCTGGGAGGACGCTCCATGACCGCTCTGCTCCGTGTCGTCGCCCTTCTCACCATCGCTTGCGCGCTCGCTTGCGGCTCGGACAGCAGCGGCGAGACCGCGCTCACCGCGAGCGGCCTCTCGCCCACCACTGGCTCCACCGCGGGCGGGACCGCGGTCACGCTCACGGGCACCGGCTTCGCCGCGGGGCTCACGGCCACCTTCGGCGGCAGCGCGGCCACCGGCATCACCGTCGTCAGCGGCACCAGCGCCACGCTCACCACGCCTGCGCACGCGGCGGGCGCGGTCGACGTGGTGGTCACCTCGGGCGGCACCTCGGTCACGCTCGCGGGCTCGTTCACCTATCAGGCGCCCGTCTTCGCGGCCCCCACGCTCAGCGCGGTCAGCCCCGCGGGCGGCGCGCTGGCGGGCGGCACCGCGCTCACGCTCACGGGCACGGGCTTTCGCAGCGGCGCGACGGTGAGCCTCGGCGGCGCCGCGGCCACCTCGGTGGTGGTGGTGAGCGACACCTCGGTCACCTGTGTCGCGCCCGCGCACGCGGCCGGCGTGGTCGACGTGACCATCAGCAACACGGACTCGAAGAGCGCCACCAAGGCGGCGGCGTTCGAGTATGCAGCGGCGCCCACGGTCACCAGCGTCTCGCCCGCGCTGGGCGTGGCCACCGGCGGCACCGCGCTCACGCTCACGGGCACCGGCTTCAAGAGCGGCGCCACGGTCAGCCTCGGCGGCACGGCGGCCACGGCGGTCGCGGTGGCCAGCACGTCGATCACCTGCACCACGCCTGCGCACGCGGCCGGCGCCGTCGATGTCGTGGTCACCAACGGCGACGGCCAGAGCGGCACCAAGGCCGCGTCGTTCACGTACGTGGCCGTCGGGCCGACCACCATCACCAGCGTCATCCCGGGCAGCGGGCCCACCGCGGGCGGCACCACGCTCGACGTGACCGGCACTGGCTTCACCGCGCTCACCACCGCGCACCTCGGCACCGCCGCGGCCGCGGTCACGCTGGTCGACGCGACGCACCTCAAGATCACCACCGCCGCGGGCACGGGCCGCGTGAACGTCAGCGTGCAGAACCCGGGCAGCAGCCCCTCGACCCAGACCGGCGCGTTCACGTTCTACGCGCCCGCGAGCGAGATCATCGTCGCCGCCAACGGCACCGCGCACGGCGGCAGCGCGCTCCTCGTGTTCGACCCCAATGACAGCGGCGATGTGCCCCCGAACGGCGACAGCATCTTCGCGCCCGCGAGCGGCGACCTGACCGGCCTCGTGGCGCCCGCGCGCGTGCTGGTGCGGCCCAACGGCCTCCTCTACGAGATCAACTCGTTCCCGCAGAACGACGGCGCCTTCAACACGTACTCCTGGGCCAACGGCACCACCTCGACCAGCCTGGGCACGTGGACGTACGGCCACCGCACGGGCAACGCGCCGCCGCTGCAGCACCTGGTCAACCCCGGCTCGGGCTCGCCCATCTTCAATCAGCCCGCCGCGCTCGGCTGGGATTCGAAGCTCGGCATGGCCATCGTGGGCAACTACATCGACGGCAACCTGATGTGGATCGCGGACGGCGCGAGCGGCACGGTGGCGCCCACCAAGGTCATGCAGACCAAGGGCGGCGGCCTCGAGGAGGTCATCTACGACGACCGCACCGACGAGCTCTACACGCTCAACGGCAACAGCGGCACCATCGACCTCTACAACGAGGCCGACAGCGGCGCGGCCACCAGCACGCGCAGCATCGCCTTCGCGAACTACGACTCGGGCACCGACTACGCGGTCGACATGGTGCTCGACGGCGACGAGCTCATCGTGGTGTTCCAGCACTCGATCCAGGTGTACCCGCGCACGGCGTCGGGCACGGTCTCGCCCACGCGCAAGATCAGCGGCGACCAGATCGGCTTTGTCAGCGCCAGCGGCCTCGCCATGGACTTCGCCAAGAATGAGCTCTACGTGTCCGAGCGCGGCACGCAGGCGGGCGTGTACGCGGGCATCTACGTGTTCAACCGCACCGACAGCGGCAACGTCGCGCCCAAGCGCAAGATCCAGGGCCCGAACACGGACAACGCGGACGCCATCGGCGTGTACGTGAACCACCTCCCGCACGACTGCGCGAGCGGGCCCGCGGTGGGCGCGGCGCAGGTGGCGCTGTGGTTCGACGCGGCGTGCGGCAAGAGCCTCAAGGTGACCTCGGGCGGCGTGGTCTCGTGGGCGGATCGCGCCTCGGGTTACGAGCTCGCCTCGGTGGGCACGGCGATGCGCTACGACTTCGACGCGGGCCTGTCGCGCCCGGCGATCCTGGTGGACGCGGCCGGCAACCTCGCCAGCACGTCGTTCCCCAGCGCGGTCTTCGCGCCCTCGAGCGACCTCTCGATCTTCACCTGGTTCAAGCAGGACCAGGCGGGCGGCGCGCTCTTCGCGTGGGACAAGAACACCAGCGACTCCGATCCGCCGCACGTGCGCCTGCACACGCCGTACGACGACGGGAACCTCTACTTCGACAGCGGCACCACCAACGACGGGCGCATCAGCGGGCCCACCACGTCGTTCACGGGCGTCTGGCACAACCTGGTCGCGCAGCGCAGCGGGGGGAGCGCTGTGGCGGGCACGTATCCGATCAGCACCGCGGCCAACGTCATCGCCAGCGGCACGGGGCTCACGGGCTCGGTGCCGAGCGGCGACGACGGGACGTTCTCGATCTTGAACAACACGCCGGGCGGCATGACGGAGCTGATCGTGACCAAGGGCGCGATGAGCTCGGCCGACACAGATGCAATCGGCGCGTATCTTGCGGCCAAGTGGCTCGCGCCCTGATTGTTGAAGTCCTGAGGACGAAATGACCAAGAAGACGCTCCCGCTCGCCCTGTCGCTGGCCGCGCTCACCATGCTCCCGTCGGCGTCGCGGCCCGATGGCTCCACCGCTGCGTTCGTGGTCGACACCACCTCGGGCGGGAGCGCGTTCTCCTCCGCGCAGTGCTTCTACGGCAACCAGGAGGGCACGCTCGCCGGCACGACGTCGCTCTCGATCGCGGACGCGCTGGCTGACGACGGGCACCTCTCCTTGCGTGAGGCCCTCTGCCTCGCGAACTTCGGGAGCGGCGCGCAGGTGATCCGGCTGCCGGGTGGGGCCATCAACCTCACGCAGATCGACAACTTCTGGTACGGCCCGAACGGCCTGCCGCCCATCCACAACGACATCACCATTGAGGGCAACGGCACGTCGATCAGCCGCGGCGACGGCGCGCCCGCGTTCCGCTACTTCTTCATCAACGGCAAGTTCCACAACCTGCCCAAGGGCCTCACGGCGGCGTCCAATCCGGGCAAGCTCACGCTCGAGAACGTGTACCTCTCGGGCGGCGTCGCGCAGGGCGGCAACTCGCTCCACGGCGGCGGCGGCGCGGGAATGGGCGGCGCCATCTACAACCAGGGCACGCTCGTCTTGCGCGGCAGCAAGCTCGTCTACAACCAGGCCATCGGCGGCGGGGCCACGCTCACGGACGCGTCGGATTCGGACTTCGCGGGCGGCGGCGGCGGCCTCGGCAGCGACGCCAAGGATCATCACGGCGGCGGGTTCGGTGATGCGTTCATCGGCGGCGACGGAGGCCAGGGCTCCCACCCGACCGACTCCAACAATCTCTCGACGGGCGGCGCTGGTGGAGGGGGCGGCCTGAGCCAGTTTGGCGAGGCTGGCTTGGGGGGAGCCGGCGGCGCCAATGGAGTCGTGAGCTTTCCAGGGGATGGGACCTGCAACACGCAGGCGGGCTCGGGCGGCGCCGGCGGCCGGGGCGGCAACTTCGCGGGCGCGGATGGGGCGGGCCAAGGTGGCGTGGGCGGCCAAGGCGGGACTCGGACGGGCCTCACGCGGTGCGCGGTGGTGGATCCAGGAGGAGGCGGCGGCGCTGGCGGAGGGGGAGCCTTTGGCGCCGGTGGCGCGCAGGGCGCCATCGGGCAACTCGGCTCGTCGCTCGAGAGCGGGCAGGGCACGGGTGGAGGCGGAGGCGCAGGCGGCGGAGGGGTCGGCGGAGGCGGCGGCGGTGGCTCGCTCGGCAGCGGAGCGGCCTGGCCAGGCGCGCCGAGCAGCTCGGTGGGCAGAGGCGGCGTCGGCGGAAATGGCGGCTTCGGCGGCGGTGGCGGCATGGGCGCGCCGTCGTACACGGCGCCAGGGATCGCGGGCACGCAAGGCGGCATGGGCGGCTTCGGCGGCGGCGGCGGAGGCGGCGGCTACGGCTACGGGGCCGGCGCGGGCGCGGGCTTCTACCCAGGCTTCGGCGGCGGCCAGGGCGGCGACGGCACGTACAGCTGCCAGAACGACGTCACCAAGTGCAAGAACGGCTACGGCGGCGGCGGCGCAGGCCTGGGCGGCGCCATCTTCAACCACGGCGGCGCGGTCTTCGTGATCAACAGCGCGATCTACGCCAACAGCGCGCAAGGCGCAGACGGCCACGCAGCCGACGCAGACACCAACAACACCAACGCGAGCGACGGCGGCGCGGGGCTGGGCGCGGCCATCTTCAACCTCAACGGCCAGGTGTCGCTGCGCCAGAGCACCATCGCGCACAACAACTCGAAGGCGGGCGTGAACTACCACGCGGTCGGCGTGCCCGTGGGCTCGATGGCCGGCATCTACAACCACTTCGAGAGCGCTGGCGTAGGCAATGCCGTGATCGGCGCGACGCAAGGCACGACCACGCTGCTCCTCGAGAACACCATCCTCGCCGACGCGAGCGCCGACAGCCAGCCGGGCCCCGACTGCGTCAACGACGGCGCGGGCTCGACGGCGGCCAGCGGCTCGAACCTGGTGCAGAGCGGCGACGACTGCGGCGGCACGCACCTGGACCCGCTGTTCGTGGACGCGCCCGCGTGGGACTTCCGCTTGCAGGCAGGCTCGCCCGCGGTCGACACGGGCCACAACGACAGCGCGAGCGGCCTGGAGGTCGATGTGGACGGCCTCCCGCGCATCATCGACGGCAAGCGGTCCGGCAGCGCGACCGTGGATGTCGGCGCGTACGAATTCTTCCCTCAGGGCTGGCTCATCCTTCTGGGCGCGCCGAGCCTGAGCGTCGAGGCGCTGTCGACGTTCGTGGACCCGGGCGCGCTGGTGAACGATTCGGCGCTGGGCGTGGGCACGGTGTCCGCGAACGAGACGGTGAACACGGGCCACTTGGGCACGACCACGTTGCACTACGATCACACCGACACGGGCACGAACCAGGTGGCGCCGGAGGTCACGCGCGCGGTGACGGTGGCCGACACGCAGGCGCCGGTGGTGACGCTCAAGGGCGCCAATCCGCTCACGTGGGAGAAGGGCGTTCCCTTCGTGGACCCGGGCGCGACGGCGGTCGATGCGTACGAGGGGACGTCGACGATCGCGAGCGGCACGGGCACCGTCGACGTGAGCACGGCGGGCGCGTATCAGCTCACGTACACGGCGACGGATGGCTCGGGAAATGTGTCGGAGCCCGTGACGCGCGCGGTGAACGTGGTCGCGGACGTGACGGCGCCAGTGGTGACTGCGCCCGCGGCGATCGCCAAGGAGGCGACGGGCAAGCTGACGGCGGCGACGTTGGGCGCGGCGGGCGCGCTCGATGACTTCGATGGTTCGATCACGCCCACGGCTTCGACCAGCGGGCCCTTCGCGGTGGGAGACACGAGCGTGGTGTGGTCGGCGACGGATCGCGCGGGCAATGTCGGCCACGCCACGCAGCACGTGGTCATCTCGGACACGACGCCGCCGACGATCACGCTGGTGGGCGCGGCGGAGCTGTCGCTCGTGCAGGGCGGGACGTTCGTGGATCCGGGCGCGACGGCGAGCGACCTCGTGGATGGGGATCTCACCTCGCACATCGTGGTCACGGGCGCGGTCGACGTGAACACGGCGGGCACGTACACCCTCTCGTACGGCGTGAAGGACGCGGCGAACAACGCGGCCACGCCCGCGACGCGCGCGGTGACGGTGACCGCGCCGCCGGATGCCGGGACGGATGCGGGAACCACGGACGACGCCGGGACGGACGCAGGTGCGGTCGCGGATGCGGGAATCGACGCAGGCACGGAGGCGGATGCGGGAACCGACGCAGGCCCGGAGGCGGATGCCGGAACTGACGCAGGCACGGTCGCTGACGCCGGAACCGACGCAGGCACTGTCGCTGACGCCGGAACCGACGCAGGCACGGCCGCCGACGCCGGAACCGACGCGGGCTCTCACGCAGACGCAGGCACGCAAGCTGATGCGGGCGGCGGCGGCTCGTCCTCCGACGCGGGCGGCGGCTGCAGCTCGTCGGGCTCCACGCCGGGCCTGTTGGCGCTCGTCGGCCTCGCGTTCGTGCGACGCCGGCGCGGTGTCCTCGGCTAGCCGCGCCGCAGGAACTTGGTGAACACCCCCGGCCGCGCCCACACCAGCGCGGCCAGCATCACCATCAGCGTCAACGGCAGCCAGATGTGCAGCGGCTCGCGGAACGCGAGGCCCGTGCGCAGCGCGCCGCCCATGATGGCGAAGAGCCCCACCGCCGAGAGCGCGCTCACCGCCGGAATCAAGAGCGCCACGCCGCCCGCGACCTCCAGCGCGCCGATGGCGTGCATGAAGCCCATCGAGAGCTGCCAGCGGGTGAAGTTCTCCGGCGACGGCGGCGTGTCCATGACCTTGCCGAGGCCGGCCGACACGAAGACCAGCGCCAGGAGGACGCTCAAGGTGATCGCGGGGATGTTCCGCTTCGCCGGAGGCAGTTCTTGCGCAGTCGTCATTTCTTGTTCAACCCCGCCGCGATGCCCGTGACCATCTTGCGCGGCGACAGACGCACGCCGAACGCGCCGATCTTGTTCATCGCGCCGTGCACCGCGATGGACTTGCCCTTCTTCATCGCCTTCCACGAGAACGCCGCGACCTCGGCGCTGGTGGCCGGCTTCTGCTGCGTGAAGAGCTTGCTCTTGTCGTTGCCCGCCGTGCTCGCGAACTCGGTCGCCGTCGCGCCCGGACAGGCCGCGGTGACGGTGACGCCTGTGCCGCGCAGCTCGTACGCCAGCGCCTCCGACCACGAGATCACGAAGGCCTTGCTCGCGTAGTACGTGGCCATGAACGGCCCGGGTTGGAAGCCCGCGGTGCTCGCGATGTTGAGGATGCGCCCCGACTTGCGCTCCTTCATCCCCGGCCCGAACAAGTGCGTGAGCGCCATGAGCGCGGAGATGTTCACCTGCACCATCTCCAATTCGCGGGCCAGCGGCAGCTCGAAGTACGCGCCCGTCGAGCCGAAGCCGGCGTTGTTGACGAGCACGTCGACGGAGAGGCCCAGCGCCTTCACCTCGTCGAAGATGGCCTGCGGCGCCTTCGGATCGGTCAGGTCGGCCGCGATCGAGTGCGACTTGATCCCGTGCGCCTGCGCCAGCTCCGCGCCGAGCTTGTCGAGGTTGTCCTTGCGCCGCGCGACCAGGACGAGATCGTGCCCGTCCTTGGCCGCGAGGCGCGCGAAGTCCATTCCCAGACCCGCGGAAGCTCCCGTGATGAGCGCAGTCGGCATGTCGATTCCCCTCGCGTGGCGCCGCGGCTACTTCAGCGCCGCCGGGAACTTCGGCAGCCTGGCGAAGTCGCCCTCGTCATGCTGGATGAAGATCTTCGCCTTGAACGTCTGCGCCAGCCGCTCCACGCGGTCCATCGACGCCAGCGTCTGCGCGCGGTCGAAGTTGAAGATCGGCACGCGCTTGTGCACGAGGCTCTCGCGCGCGTGCCAGAGGTCGCCGCTGAAGATCACGTTGCCGCTCTTGAGCTTCAAGAGCAGCGACTGGTGCCCCGCGGTGTGGCCCGGCGTGGTCAGGATCTTCACGCGCCCGTCGCCGAAGACGTCGAAGTCGCCGTGCAGCAGGTTCGTCTTCGCGGCCTTGTAGGCGGCGATGGTGGCGGGCTCGGTGCCGGGCGGCGGCGTCGGGCCGGTGATGGCGTCGAACTCCTTCTGCTGCAGGAGCACGGTCGCGGCCGGGAACATCGCGAGGTTTCCCGTGTGATCGAAGTGGCTGTGCGAGATGCCCACGAACTTGATGTCGGCCGGCGTCAGCTTCAGCTCGCCGAGCGCGGCCTCGAGCGTGCCGGTGCGCGCCATCTTGGCCATCGGCGTGTCGATCGGGCCCTTGGCGAGCGCGTCGGGGACGCCGGTGTCCCAGAGCATCCAGCCGTCCGGGTGGTGCACGAGCACGCAGGTGTCGATCTTGGTGCCGGGCTTCCCGTCGTACTCGCCGGTGTCCGAGAAGAAGCCGAGGTCCTTGAAGGTGAAGTGGCCGCAGTCGATGGCGTAGACCTCGATGGAGCCGGCGGTGGGCGGCTTGGCTTCAGAGGGCTTGGCGTCGGCGGCCTTCGCCTCGGCGGGCTTGGCGGCGTCGTCGGCGGCGGCGTGGACAGAGAACGAAGCGAGGAGGGTCAGCGCGAGGAGGAGTCTCATGGGCGCGCAGGGTCGCAGGCGGGGGTGCGCGGTGTCAAAGGACCTCGGACAAGCCTGCGCGCGGACCTCAGCGGCCCTTGCCCTTGCGCAGCGGGAACGTCCACACCACGAAGTCGCCGTCGGCGTTCACGTCGCGCGCGATCGGGTGCTGCTGGCCCGCGGTGGCCGCGACGACGCTGTTGGTGACCTGGGCCTGCAGCCCGGAGACGGAGAGCTGGTTCTCGTTGGCCCGGGCGCCCCAGAACACGGGCCTGGCCGAGAGCGCCTCCAGCAGCGCGTGCGTGAACACGCCGTTCTTGAGCGACGCGGTCTCGAAGGCGAACTCGACGCCCGCCGACGAGCCGATGACCGTGGCACCCGACCCCTGCCGCAGGTCCGTGAAGAGGTCGCGCGCGAGCATGATCGAGCTCGGATCGGCCACCAGCGAGGCCCTGCCCGCGGACTTCTTCAGGCCGCGCGAGGCCACCACGACGGCCTTCTCCATGCGCGGGTTCGATTCGGCGCGCGCGACCTCCTCGGTGTCCGTCTCGCCCGCGGCGCAGGTGTCTATGAGCACGAGCCGCTTGCGCGACGGCAGCCCGGCGACCAGCGACTCCAGCTCGGGGAAGGAAAGCCCGCGGGCGGCCGGCTGGTCGAAGTCGAGATCGGTGGTGGCGAAGAAGTAGCGGGCCTCGCGATCGAGCAGGCCGTGGCCGGCGAGGAACACCACCACCACGTCGTCGCGATCCGCCTGCGTGAGGAACGCGCGCCCGGCCAGGATGTTCTCGCGCGTGGCGTCGCCGTCGAGCACCAGCTTGGTGTGCACCTTGGCAAAGCCGCCCCCGAGCTTCTGCAGCGTGCCCGCGAGGTCCTGCGCGTCCTTGGCCGCGTACTGCAGCGCGTACGAGGTGTCTGTGTACTTGGACACGCCCACCGCGAGGAGCCACATCTCCGGCGCGCGCGGCGGGGCCTGGCGTGTGACCAGCACCGTCTCGGGCGGCGAGGTGCCCAGGCGCGCGTCCGTGACGGTGACGGCGATGAGGTTCTGCCCGCGCGAGAGCGGGATCGCGAGCGTGCCCGCGAGGCCACCCAGCTCGGCCACCGGCTTGCCCAAGCCCGCGAACAGCGGCACGCCGTTCACGCGCACTTGAAGGCTCTGCGCCGCGGCCGCGCCCTCCGTGATCGTGTACGGCAGCGCCAGCGTCTCGGCCTTGGTGGACGCGGCCACGTGTCCCAGGCGCACGTCCGCGAGCACGAACGTGCCCATCGGCGGCTCCTCAGTGCGTCCCACCTTCGCCAGCCGCGCCACGTGCGCCTTCTGCCAGCGCGTCACCACCTCCTCCGGCGCGCCCACGCTGGCCAGCACCAGATCAGGCCGGTTCAGGCCGAGATCGAAGCTGTCGATCGGATACGCCCGCAGGCCGACGCGCGCCGCCACGTCCTGCCCCGCGTCGCGCAGCGCGAGGAACGGGCCCTCGGGCGCCACCAGCACGAGCTCGTCGAGCGTGCGCGCGGCAGAGAAGAGGGGCTGCTTCGTCGCGAGGTCCCACACCGTGCTGCGCCCATCCGCGCCCAGCGACACGAGCTTCTTGCCGTCGGGGCTCTGCGAGAGGCCCAGCACCGGCCCGTCGTGCGCGTCGAGCTCCGGACCGGCCTCGCCCGCGGGCGTCACGAAGGTCAGCTTGCCGTCGCGCGTGCCCACGACCATGAAGGCGCCCGCGCGATCGAGCAGGAACGTCGAGTCCGCCCAGCGATACGCCTGCTTGGGCCAGATCACCTGCATCTTGAACGTGCCGAGATCGAGCAGGCCCAGGCCGCCGCCCACGGCCAGCACCGCGCGCGTGCCGTCCGCGCTGAACGCGCCACCCGTCAGCGGCTGCTCGGCGTAGCGGAAGCGCACCGCGGTGGCCTCGGGCTCGCGCAGCGCCAGGACGAGCGCCTCGCGAAACTCGTGCTTCACCAGCACCAGCGTGTTCGACAGCGCCGCCAGCCGCCCCGGCAGCTCGTTCAAGAGCTTGCCGGACGGCACCTCGAACACGCGCAGGCGTTCCTTGAAGGCGACCGTGGCCGCGCAGACCACGAGCTGTTCGTCGGGCGTGAAGCGGCAGTTGGAGAGCTCCTCGCCGCGCGCCTGGAACACGCTGGTGATCTGCCCGGTGGCCGTGTCGGCGAACATCATGTGCTCGAGGTCGGCGCGCGCGGGCTTCGTGCCCACGAAGAGGCGGCCCGAGGGTGAGAGCGTGCCCACCAGGGGATTGGGCGTGCGCTTGCCGGTCTGCAGATCGATGAACTGCGCGCCCACCTGCGCCAGCCGGCCGTCCTCCGAGAGGCCACCCACGAGCGTCGCGTGCTCGCGCACCAGGTCGCGCGGCCCGGTGAGATCGATGATGCGCGCGTCCGCCTGCTTCTGGCTCGAGTACTCCGCGCCGCCGCCGAGGATGGCGAGCGGGCGGCCCTGCGCGTCGAAGCGCACCTCTGGAGCCAGCGCGTGGCCGCCCTGGAGCAGGCCCACCGTGGCGCCCGTGGCTCCGTCGCGCAGATAGCCCACGCTGTTCTCGAACGTGCGCGGGAGCGTGGTGAGCGCGAACGAGCCGTCGGGCGCGAACAGCTCTGCGGGCCCCCGGAGCTGAGGCCTCGCGCCGCCGTAGGTGAACTCGTCCCAGCGGCTGGTGGTCACCGCGCCCGTCTTGAAGTCGAGCCGGTGCCGGCCGCCGCGCGCCAGGAACCACAGTGAATCGCCCTCGGAGGGCTGCGTGGCCGCGATGGCGAAGCGCTCGCCGGTGCCGCCGCCATCTGCGTACGAGACGTCCTTCACGGGCTCGAGCGTGCGCGCGTCGAGCAGGCGCAGCTTGCCCTCGAAGCCGACCAGCGCCAGCCGCGCGCTGTCGGGCGCGTAGAACACCAGGAAGCCCTCCTTGTGCTGATCGACGCTCAGCTTGGGCCCCACCGTCTGCGCCTCGAGGTCCACCCGCTGAAAGCCGTCGTCGAAGGCGCACAGGCCGCTCTTGCCGTCGGGCGCCGGGGTGAACGCCTCGCAGGGCGCCGGCTTGCCGCCGAAGATCGCGAGCGGCCGCGCCCCGGGAGCGTTCGGGGGAAACAGCATGAGCTTGCGCTGAAACGTCTCCATGAAGAGGTAGTCGTCGCCCACGAACCAGGCTGCGTCGGCGTCGGTCTTGAGGAGCAGCGCGCCCGTGGCCACGTCGAACAGCGAGTGCTCGCGGCCCGCCCCCACCTGGAGCAGCTTGCCCGACCGGCTCCAGCGCAGCTCGGACACCCCCTCGGTCACCGGGAGCTGCCGCAAGAGCCGCCGCGAGCGCAGATCCCAGACCTGCGCGAGGCGCGCGCCCCGCACCGCCGCCGCCAGGAGCCGGCCGTGGCCGTCGATGGCCTGGAGCTGATTCGGCTCGGCCGAGAGGCCCGCCTGCACCACCAGCGCGACGGGCGCTTGGGCACGGACCGGCAGGGACAGCAGGACGAGGGCCAGCAACACGCGGCGCATGGGCGCTCCTGTTCGCAAGCGGACCACTTCTACAAGACGGGCAGGCACGCGTCTTCGTCAGACGCCTGGCCGGGCCAAAAACCGCCGCAACCACGATCCCTTACGCAACGAAACCAGGTGTTGACACCCCTCCAGCTTCGTTCTACCTCTCCGCGCCCGATGATCCCGCTGAACACCAAGCCCAAGGGTCCCGTCCCCTCGCCGTTCAGCGCCGCCCAGCAGGCGACGTTCGACGCGGGGTTCACCAAGGCGGTCGCGAAGTATCCGCCCGAGCGTTCACGCGCCGCGCTGCTGCCGGCGCTGCACCTGGCGCAGGATCTGCTCGGCTGGCTGCCCGAGGCCGCGATGGCCTACGTGGGCTCCCGGCTCGACATCCCGCCGGCGCGCGTGCGCGAGGTGGCCACCTTCTACACGATGTACAAGCTCAAGCCGCAGGGCCGGCACCACATCGAGGTCTGCAACTCGGTGTCGTGCTGGGCGATGGGGTCCGAGGACCTCATCAAACACTGCGAGTCCAAGCTCGGCATCCACAAGGGCGAGATCACGGCCGACGGCCACTTCTCGCTCGGCGAGGCCGCGTGCCTGGCGGGCTGCGGCTACGCGCCGGCGGTGCTCATCAACAACTACCGCTACGCCGAGCACATGACGGCCGAGAAGATGGACAAGCTCATCGAAGAGCTGAAGTCGGCGCCGGGCAACAAGATGGCCGACTTCCCCGAGAACAAAGACACCGGTCGGGCTCATTAGCGCCAGCGAGGCGATCCACACATGGCCGAGCGCATCAAGATCCTCTCGAAGGACTGGGACAAGCCGAATAGCTGGTCCCTGGAGACGTACCTCGCGTCGGGCGGCTATCAGTCGCTGCCCAAGGCGCTGAAGATGCAGCCGCAGGCGATCGTCGACGAGGTGGTGAAGTCGAACCTCCGCGGCCGCGGCGGCGCAGGCTTCCCCACGGGCATGAAGTGGAACTTCGTGCGCAAGGAGACGATGACGCCGAAGTACCTCGTCATCAACGCCGACGAGGGCGAGCCGGCCACGTTCAAGGATCGCGCGATCCTCGAGTGGTCGCCGCACATGTTCATCGAGGGGCTCATCATCGGGTGCTTCGCGCTCGACTGCCACCTCACCTACGTCTACTGCCGCGGCGAGTTCCGCGACGGGCCCATCGCGCGCTGCCAGCAGGCCATCGACGAGGCGCGGGCCAAGGGCTACATCGGCAAGAACATCCTCGGCAGCGGGTTCGACCTCGACATCCACGTGGTGTCGGGCGCGGGCGCGTACATCTGCGGCGAGGAGACGGCGCTGCTCGAGTCGCTCGAGGGCCGCAAGGGCTATCCGCGCCTCAAGCCGCCGTTCCCGGCCAACGCGGGCGGCGGTCTGTGGAAGAGCCCGACGGCGGTGAACAACGTCGAGACGCTCGCCAACATGCCGGCCATCATCGAGAAGGGCGGCGAGTGGTTCTCGAGCGTGGGCTGCGCCAAGAACGGCGGCACGCGTCTGTTCGCGGTCTCGGGCCACGTGAAGAAGCCGGGCGTCTACGAGGCGCCGATGGGCATCACCTTCCTCGACCTGCTCAACGACTACTGCGGCGGCATGCGCGAGGGCTCGACGCTCAAGGCCATCATCCCCGGCGGCTCGTCGGCTGCAGTGATGACGGCGGAAGAGGCCGTGTGGGCGTCTGATTTCGACACGCTCAAGGCCAAGAAGACGATGGCCGGCTCGGGCGGCGTGGTCTACCTCGACCAGAACACGAACATGGCGCACGCGCTGGCGAACGTGATGCGCTTCTACGCGCACGAGAGCTGTGGCCAGTGCACGCCGTGCCGCGAGGGCACGGGCTGGCTGTCCAAGCTGCTCGACAAGATCGTGAGCGGCAAGGGTGAGAAGCAGGACATCGACAACGTGCACCAGATCTCGCGTCAGATGGAGCAGAAGACCATCTGCGCGCTGGCCGACGGCGCCGCGATGCCTGCCAAGAGCTTCATCGAGAAGTTCCGCGCCGACTTCGACGCGCTGGTCAAGGGCTAGCCCGGACAGACGGAGACGAACTTGACGACGCCGAACTACGCCGAGACCATCCTCTTCTATCTCTTCGCAGCCGGGGTGCTGGGCAGCGGGGCGCAGGTCGTGTTCCGCAAGAACCCGCTCCACGGCGCGCTGTCCTTGGTGGCGTGCTTCTTCTTCCTCGCCGGCATCTACGTGCTGCTCGCGGCGCACCTCGCGGCCATCCTGCAGGTGATGGTGTACGCGGGCGCGGTGATGGTGCTGTTCGTGTTCGTGATCATGCTGCTCAATCTCAAGGAAGAGGAGATGGGGCAGGAGAAGATGACGGCCTGGAAGGGCATCGGGCTCGTGTCGGTGCTCGCGGCGGTCGGCGGCATCGCTTGGAAGGGCCTGTGGCCGCTCTACGCCACGGGCGGCAAGCTCGGCGACATGGCCGGGCGCTTCGCGGGTCAGGCTGAGTTCGGCTCGGTGAAGGCGGTCGGGCGCGCCATCTACGTGAACTCGGTGCTGCCGTTCGAGGTCACCAGCATCCTCCTCCTCGTCGCGGTGGTCGGCGCGGTCGTGGTCGCGAAGGGGAAGATCTAGTGAGCTCCATCATGGTCGGTCCGACCCACTATCTCGTGCTGGCGGCGGTGCTCTTCGCGCTCGGCGGCGCGGGCGTCGTGCTGCGGCGCAACGCGCTCATCGTGCTCATGTCGATCGAGCTGATGCTCAACGCGGTGAACCTCACGTTCCTCGCCTTCTCGCGCTTCCCGCTCGTGCCCAAGGCGCCCGCTGCGCTGCTCCAGGGCCACGCGGCAGTGTTCTTCGTCATCGCCGTGGCTGCCTGCGAGGCCGCAGTCGGATTGGCCATCGTCATCGCCGCCTTCCGCAGCCGCACCTCCATCCACGTCGACGACTTCGACTCGCTCAAGCTGTAAGCCTCGAGGACAAACACGATGGAAGTCTCCTGGCTTCACCTGTTGCCGCTGCTCCCGCTCCTCGGCGCCGCCGTCTGTGGCATCGGAGGCCGCTGGCTGCCCAAGAGCTGGGTGACCACCGCAGCGCTCGGCAGCATCCTGCTCGCGTTCCTCGTCGGCTTCACCGGGTTCATGCAGCTCGTGAACGGCGGCGAGTCGCTGGTCCTGCACGAGACGGCGTTCCAGTGGTTCCACGTCGGCCGGCTCAACATCGACCTGGGCCTCTCGCTCGACCGCCTGAGCGGCACGCTCGTGCTCGTCATCACCGGCGTCGGCTTCCTCATCCACCTGTACAGCGCCGCGTACATGGACGAGGACAAGAGCTACCACCGCTACTTCTCTTACCTGAACCTGTTCGTCGCGGCGATGCTCGTGCTCGTCCTCGGCGACAACCTCGTGGCCATGTTCGTGGGCTGGGAGGGCGTGGGCCTCTGCTCGTACCTGCTCATCGGCTTCTGGTTCGACGACGACGCCAAGGCCTTCGCGGGTCGCAAGGCGTTCGTGGTCAACCGCATCGGCGACTTCGGCTTTTTGCTCGGCATGTTCGTGCTCTTCCAGGCCACGGGCACGCTGAGCTTCCGCGAGCTGTCGGCGGTGAACAACCTGCCGCTGATGACGGCCTCGCTGGCGACCGCGTTCCTCTTCATCGGCGCCACGGGCAAGTCGGCGCAGCTCCCGCTCTACATCTGGCTGCCGGACGCCATGGCCGGTCCGACGCCGGTGTCCGCGCTCATCCACGCCGCCACCATGGTCACGGCCGGCGTGTACATGATCTGCCGCACCTCGAACCTCTACGTGCAGGCGCCCGGCGTGATGGCCGCGGTCGCCATCATCGG
>JAFEBC010000559.1 GCA_018266095.1 Deltaproteobacteria bacterium | reverse complement strand
GACGCTCGTGTTCGAGGGCGTGCAGTTCGCGGGGACTTGAGAAGGGCCGAAGAAGAAGGCGAAGCAAAAGCCTCAACGCGGAGGCGCGGAGACGCGGAGGTTCTTGCGGTTCGTTGGAGATTGTTGCTTGGGTCGACGCAGTAGCACCGAGTGGGGCGACACAAGCGGCTTGAACTTGTCACAGACCGGATTGCCTCGGAGACCTGCCTCCGCGTCTCCGCGCCTCCGCGTTGAAGCTTTTCGCTGTTGCTTTTCCCCTCTACGTCGGGAGCGCCTGTAGGCGCACGAGCAGCGCCTTCGTCCGGCGCGCCGCGGCCTTCACTTCGTCGCCGCAGATCTCCTCGATCTGCGTCCACGTGAGCGGCTCGACCAGCTTGCTGCACTCGGCGAAGAGCTGGCGCGGCTTGCCCTGCCACGGGCCCCAGTCGGAGGGCCCGGCGTCGAGCTGTACGGCGGCCCAGGAGGCGAGGGAGAGCTCGGTCGTGCGCAGGAGCGGGCCCACGCCCTCGCGCCAGAAGTCGCGGCCCAGGTCGCCGGTCGAGTGCTTGCAGAACCAGGTGCTGCACGTGGACTCGCGGTGCAGCCACACGCCGCAGAGGCCGCCTTCCTCTTCCAGATAGTGCGGGCAGCGCAGCGTGAGGTCGTGGCCGAACTTCACGCCGGGGTCGTAGCGCTCGAGGTACTCGGCGGGCGCGTAGAGGCCGAGGGGCGTGAGGCCGTCGCCGTCCTCCAGGCGCTTGACCACGGTGGCCTTGCCCTTCTTGAACTCGGCGGATTCGTCCGCGAGGATCTTGCCGAGCAGGAAGTTGTGCAGCATCGGCAGGTACGTGCAGCACTTGGTGCGCGCGTTGTAGTGCGTCGGCAGGCGCGCCTCGCCCGGCTTGGGGAGCATCGCGCAGTTGTCGCAGGTGGCGGAGGTCTCGGGCGGCGGCTCCTCGCCGAGGAGTTCGTCCATCCAGCGACGCTGCAGCGGCGCGAAGTGATGGTGCTTCGGGGGCGCGGTGACGGGGAGTCGCACGCGTCGAATAAAGCACAGGCGCGGCACGCGGGAAATTGGAACGTCTCCGGCGGAGGTCGCAGGTGTCGCTGGTGCGCAAACCCGCGCGGGAGCCGGCGCTGGCGCCTGCTAGACTGCGCTGCATGAAGCTCGTGCTCTGCTCGGCCTCGCCGAGACGCAAGAAGTTCCTGAGTGATCTCGGCCTCGCCTTCGAGGTGGTGTCGCCGGATGTCGACGAGGCGCGGCTCGCGGGCGAATCGCCGGTGGCCCTGGCCGAGCGGCTGGCGCGCAAGAAGGTGGCGGCAGGCGCGGAGGCGATGAAGGGCAAGGTCGACGGGCCGTTCGTGGCCATCGCGGCGGACACGGTGGTGGCGATCGGCGAGGTCGACCTGGCCAAGCCGGTCGATCACGCGGACGCGGCGCGCATGATGCGGCTCTTGTCGGGCACCCTGCACGAGGTGATCTCGGGCGTGGCGGTGATGGCCGCCGATGGGTCGCTGCGCTCGCAGGCCGTGCGCACGCAGGTGAAGTTCCGCGCGCTCACCGAGGCCGAGGTGTGGTGGCACGCGCGCTCGGGAGACGGCGACGACAAGGCCGGCGCGTACGCGCTGCAGGGCCTCGCGGCGAGCTTCATCGAGCGGCTCGACGGCAGCTTCACCAACGTGATCGGGCTGCCGCTGACGGAGGCGATCGTGCTCTTGCAGGCGGCCGGCGTGCGCATGCCGTGGGAGGCGTGAGGCATGTCTGACGCCGCGGCGCAGCGGGTGCAGGAGATCGGCGAGAACCTGCGCGAGGTGCGCGAGCGGGTCGCGCAGGCGTGCGCGCGGGCGGGGCGCGATTCGGGCGCGGTGACGCTCATCGCCGTGAGCAAGACGAAGCCCATCGAGGACGTGAAGGCCGCGATCGACGCGGGCCAGCGCGACTTCGGCGAGAACTACGCGCAGGAGCTGGTGGAGAAGGTCGATGCGCTGCGCGCGGCTGGGGGCGAGGGCTCAGTTGGGCCCGGCGCGACCACGTTCCACTTCATCGGCGCCTTGCAGAGCAACAAGGTGAAGCAGGTCGTGGGCCGCGCGGCGCTGGTGCACACGTGCGATCGGCCGTCGCTGGCGCAGGAGCTGGCCAAGCGGGCGGCATCGGCGGGGATCGTGCAGCGCGTGCTGATCGAAGTGAACCTCGGCGGCGAGGAGCAGAAGGGCGGCTGCGCGATCGCCGAGACCGGGACGCTGCTCGAGCTGGTGCGCGGGCTGCCGGCGCTGAGGTGCGTGGGGCTGATGTGCATTCCGCCGGCGGAGGGCGATCCGCGGCCGCACTTCCGGCGCCTGCGCGAGCTGAGGGATTCGCTGCCGCGGGCGGGAGAGCTGCGCGAGCTGTCGATGGGGATGAGCGCGGACTACGAGGTCGCCATCGAGGAGGGCGCGACGATCGTGCGGGTGGGGACGGCGATCTTCGGCGCGCGGATGAAGCGGGCCTGAGCGTGAGCGTTGGCGTTGGCGTTGGCGTTGGCGTTGGCGTTGGCGTTGGACGCGACGCCCGAGCTCGTGGTGAGATTTGTCTTGGTACAAACTGAGCATTGTACTGAGACAATGCTGTTGGGGCCTCAACGCGAGAACGAGCCGACGAACCGCTCCGCATCTTCAGCGCCCGCGCTCAGCGGCCCTGCGCGCAAGAGCCACAATCGAGTCGGCTCGCGCACGAACACCCGCGCGTGAAATCGCCCCGCGCCGCTGCGCAGCACGAGATCCAGGCCGCGCAGCTCGCCGACGGTGATCTCCTTCTCCAGCACGATGCTCGCGTCGCCCGCGGCGGCCGTCCGTGCGCGCAGCCATAGCTCCTGGCTCCCGTGCGTGAGGCCGGTCTCGAGGCGCGATTGCGCCTGGAACAAGACGCCGTCGAATTCGCAGCGCACTTCATCGATCGTCGCCTCGCCCTGCAGCTCGGGCTCGTGGCGCGTCGTCTGCTTGACCTCCGCGGGCAGCTCGACGCTCCACGGTCCCTCCGCGAGCTGCACGCGGTGCCAGTGCGCGATGACCACGAGCCCGCCGCCCCAGGTGTGCACGATGGCCAACGCCAGCGCAGCCTGCGCAACGCAGCCGCTGAGTCGGATGGCCAACGGTGCGCGCGCCCGCGACAACAAGGCGCAGCCGAACGACGCACTCGCCGCCAGGACCACGGCGACGCTCGCGTGCAGATACTCGACGATGGGGAACACCGACGGCGGCAGCGAAGCGCCGCGGTGGATGCCGATGAGCGTCGCGGCCGCTGCGGGCGCGATGCAGAGCCAGGCCCATGCGGGGATGCGTCCCTCGCGTGCGGGGGCGCGGCTGGCCTCGTCGGGCCCTCGCGCGCTGGCAGTGTGTCCTGGTGCGTCAGACGCCGGCGCGGGTGGGACAGCGGCCCTGTTGCGATCCACGCTCATCTTCCCTTATCTACGGGGTCCCTTTCGCGAGGACCACCATGCCCTTCGTCGACGCCGCGCTCACGCAGGCCATCCACGACTTCAACCAGCGGGGGCAGCTCGGGCCCGATCCGCTGGGCGCGCGCTATCAGGAACGGCGCGCGGCCTGGTCGCTCTTCTCGCCGCAGATGTCCGAGGCCGACATCGAGGGCCTGCGCGCGTACTTGTTCCCGTACGCGACCACGCGCGGTGACGCGAGCGCGGCGGCGATTCCCACGAAGGCGGGCGAGCGGCCCATCGAGATCCGCAACTTCATCGCGGGCGAGTGGCGCGCGCCCAAGAGCGGCGAGCACGCGGCGATGACCAGCCCGGCCGACAAGCGCGTCACGCTGTTCAACGTGCCCGCGAGCACGCAGGCAGACGTCGAGGACGCGCTCTCGTTCGGCGACGCGGTGTGGAAGTCGCTCGCGTGGGCCGAGGAGGGCCTCGGCTACCGCAAGCAGGTGGTGAAGAACGTCGCGCGCATCATGAACTACTTCCTGGAGGAGATGCTGCACGAGATCCGGCAGCAGATCCCGAAGACGCGGCTCGAGGCGGAGAAGGACTTCTGGGAGGGCAAGCGCGCGTGCGACCACCTCGAGGGCTCGTTCGAGGCGGCCATCCTGGGCGAGATGGTGCCTGACATGATCGCGGGGCAGCGCTTCTGGCGCGACGCGCACCTGCCCGCGGGCCTCTCGGTGATCGTGACGCCGATGAACTTCATCTACGGAATCCCCATGATCCACCTCGCGGGCGCGTTCCTCGCGGGGTGCCCGTGGATCCTGAAGGGGCACCCGTTCTCGGCGCTGACCAACACGGTGATGACGCGCTTGTTCCTCGCGGCGGGCGCGGATCCGCGCTTCATCCAGAAGGTCGAGGGCTTCGGCAAGGGCATCTCGGGCATCGCCACAGACCATCGCGTGGCGGTGGTCGCGGTCACGGGTTCGTCGGCGACTGCGCAGGCGATCTCGGATGGGCGCGGGCTCTTGCGCACGCGCTTCGAGGGCGGCGGTTGCAACTGGTCGTGGGTCGACGACGGCTACAGCGACGAGGACTTGCAGAAGATCGCCAAGCGGCTCACGTACGCCAAGCT
>JAFEBC010000558.1 GCA_018266095.1 Deltaproteobacteria bacterium | reverse complement strand
CTGCCCATCTCGAGCAGGAGGTTGTGCCAGGTGGAGCCTTGCGGGGCGAGCGTGCCCAGCTTGATCTTCACCTCGTCGGCGCGCGCGGCCGGCGCGAGGGAGAGGGCGAGTGCGGCGAGGGCGAGGAGTGCGCTGCGGACCTTCATCACGTGGACTTCCTTTCGTGGACTGCGGCTGCCTTCCAGCATGGACCCGCCAGGTGTGGGCGAGGTCACGGACTGCGTGAAGATGACCTACTCGTCGAGGAACAGATCGTCGAGGTGTTCCTTCAGGTACTTCGCGCGGCGCTGCGCGAACGTGTTGGCGAGCCGCTGGTCGCGCACGTCCTTGGCGTTGACATCGAACGCGAGCACCTCGTCCAGGAGCGCGAGGTAGGCCTTCTTGTCCTGCGCGGGCGCGAGCACCTGCTCCGCGTACGAGACTTTCACCGACAGGCGCTGGCCCTTGGTGAGCTCGAGGGCGCGGGCGTAGTGCTTGTCCTCCTGCTCGCGCGAGGGCTTGATGGAGCGGGCGCCGTCGAAGGCGAGCGAGAACTCGTGCAGCGTGCCGTGGTCCCAGGCCTCATCGAGGACGAGCGCGCGGTCGAGCATCTCGGCGATGAGCGGCAGGTCGCCCACCAGCTCGAGGTTGCGCTTGTCGGCGCTGATGGCCGCGGCCCAGGGCACGAGCGTCCAGTAGAGCATCGGCACGTCGTCGATCTCGAGCTTGGCCAGGGCCGCCTTCCGGCGCGCGGTGTCGCCGCGCAGGTCCTCGAGCGTGATGCCCTTGGAGATGAGGAGGCCCTCGAGGCCGTAGTCGCGGCCGCGTTTGAACAGCCTGGCGGCGCGCGCGCGGATGGCCTGGGCGCGCTTGGGGTCCTTCGTCTCGAGCTGCTCGGCGTCCCACTGCACCCAGGCGTAGGCGTACTGCGTGAAGCCCGAGGCCAGCGCGAGGCGCAGGCCCACGTGATCGTCGAGCGAGTCGGCGAGCGACTCCATGGTCTTGAGCGCGAAGGGGATGGCCGCGCCCACCAGCTCCGGATCGTCGTCGCGCGCGAACGAGCCGCCGGTGCCGCCCGTGAGCCCGTCCGCGGTGGCGCGCAGGGCCATCTTGCGGATCGAGCAGCCCATCGAGGGCGCGGCGAGCGCGAGGGCCAGCACGGGGATGAGCAGACTGCGGGGCATGGGGTTCACTTGTGAGGGACGCAAGGTGGCCGCAAGTGATAATGACGGTCGGCGTTCAGGTCAATGACCAGCTTCCCCGAGGTGCACACAGTGTCCGACACGCCGACGCCTGCCGCGAGCCCCAGCGCAGCCGCAGCAGGGCCCTCCGCCGACGACCTCAGCGACGCCCAGGGCCACGGCCACGGCGGCGATCCGGCCAGGTCCGCCACGCGCTTCGAGATCGTGGCGGTGGTCATCATCGGCCTCGCGATGGTGGCGCTGCCCACGATCGAGGCCGTCTGGCGGCGCTTCACCGGCAACTCCATGCCGGGCGCGGCGGTGTACACGCAGCACTTCACGCTCTGGATCGGCTTCATCGGCGCGATGATCGCCACGGCCTCCAAGAGCCACCTCGCGCTCTCGACGCTCGACATGATCCCGCCGGGCCGCGCGCGCGTGTTCTGTCAGGGCCTCGCGTCGGTGCTCTCTGCGTTCATCAACGCGGCGCTGGCCTACGCGTCGCTCATCATGGTGCTGGCGCAGCGCGGCTCGACCAACGTGCTCGAGGGCGGCGTCCCCGCGATCGTCTTCGAGGCGGTGATGCCGATCGCGTTCACGGTGATGGCGTACCGCTTCGCCAAGCAGTCGACGAGCAAGCTCGCGCGCATCCTGGGCTTCGCCGCCGTGGCCGTGGTGGTGCCGTTCATCCTCGGCGCGTTCCTGAGCTCGTACGGTCACCCGGTCGCGTGGCTCACGCCGCCCGACTTCTCGGCCATCTTCGGCTCGCACCGTTCGCTCTTCGTGTGGCCGGCGGCGCTCGCGCTCTTCGTCGGCTTCCTCATGGGCATGCCCGTGTTCGTGGCCATGGCCGGCTGCGCGATGCTGCTCTTCTACGTGGACGGCACGGTGGTGGCGAGCGTGCCCACCGAGACGTTCTCGCTGGTGCAGCAGCCGTCGCTCCCGGCGATTCCGCTCCTGACCATCGCGGGCTATCTGCTCGCGGAAGGCGGCGCGAGCAAGCGCCTCGTGCGCGCGGCGCAGGCGTGGTTCGGCTGGATGCCGGGCGGCCTCGCGGTGGTGACCGTGGTGGTGTGCGCGGTGTTCACCACCTTCACCGGCGCGTCGGGCGTGACCATCCTGGCGCTCGGCGGAATCCTGCTCCCGGCGCTCAAGGAGGAGGGCTATCCCGAGGGCTTCGCGGTCGGAAACCTCACCGCGTCCGGCTCGCTCGGCCTGCTCTTTCCGCCCAGCCTGCCGGTGATCCTCTACGGCGTGGTCGCGGGCGTGGCCATCGATCACCTCTACATCGCGGGCCTCCTGCCGGGCCTGGTGATGATCATCCTGGTCGCCGCGTACGGCATCTACATGGGCGTCAAGAACAAGACGCCCCAGCACGCCTTCGCCCTCAAGGACGCGCTCGCCGCGCTCTGGGGCGCCAAGTGGGACCTCGGCCTGCCCGTGCTCGTCATGGTCGTGGTCAAGTCGGGCTTCGCCACCATCGTGGAGGCCGCGGCGCTGGGCGCGGCGTACGCGATCCTGGTGGAGCTCATCGTCTTCCGCGACATCCATCCGTTCCGCGATCTGCCCAAGGTGCTGGGCCACGCGGCCGCGCTCGTCGGCTCGGTGGTGATCCTGCTCGGGATGGCGATGGGCCTGACCAACTATCTGGTCGACGCGGAGATCCCGACGGCGCTGCTCAACTACGTGCAGAGCCACATCCACTCGCAGTGGGCCTTCCTGCTCGCGCTCAACGTGATCTTGCTCGTGCTCGGCAGCGTGCTGGAGATCTACTCGGCCATCGTGGTGCTGGCGCCGCTCATCGTGCCGCTGGGCAAGGCCTTCAACGTGGAGCCGCTGCACCTGGGCGTGGTGTTCCTGGCGAACCTCGAGCTCGGCTTCCTCTTCCCGCCGATGGGCCTGAACCTCTTGCTCGCGGCCACGCGCTTCAAGAAGCCGCTGCCGTATCTGTACAAGCAGGCGCTGCCGTTCCTGGTGATCATGGCCATCGGCGTGCTGCTCATCACCTACGTGCCCGCGATCACGACGGGCGTGGTGTACGCGCTCAAGGGCGGGCCGTAGCGCCGGCGTTCGCCGCGGCTCGCCCCTTCAGGCACGCTGACTTGCGTCGAACGGCGCGCCTCGCTACATCTCGGTCCGCCAGCTCACGCTGGCGCCCATGACCACCGCTCGCTGACACCGCCGCCGAGGGCCTGACTTCGAGGCCCTCCCCTGCCCTCGATCGAGGGCGTTCGCGCGTCTCAGGAGCGCCCACACATGCCTTCACTGCACGCCTCGGGCGTCGCGTTCGCGCATTCGGACGCGGCGCCGCTGTTCGATTCCATCGACTTCACGATTCCTCCTGGTTGGACCGGCCTCGTCGGAGAGAACGGCGCGGGCAAGACGACCCTGCTGCGACTGCTGTCGGGGGAGCTCACGCCCACGCGAGGGGGCCTCCGCGTCGATCCGGAGGGCGCGCTGGTGCTGACGTGCGCACAGGAGGTGGAGCTCGTGCCTCTCGATGCGCGTGCGCTGGCGGAGGGAGAGCTGGGGCCGCGGTCGTTCAAGCTGATGGGACGGCTGGGCCTTGCGCCAGAGCAGCTCACGCGGTGGAGCGCGCTGTCGCCCGGAGAGCGCAAGCGGTGGCAGATCGGCGCGGCGCTGGCGCGTGAGCCGGACGTGCTGCTGCTCGATGAGCCGACCAATCACCTCGACGCGGCTGCGCGCGACTGGCTCGTGAGCGAGCTGCGCAGGTTCCGCGGGATCGGCGTCATCGTGTCCCACGATCGCGACGTGCTCGACGTGCTCACCGAGCGGACGCTGCGGCTGGAGCGTCAGGGCGCAGCGCTGTACCCCCTCCCGTACACGCAGGCCCGGGCGCTGTGGGAGGGCGCGCGTGCGGCCCAGCTCGAGCGGCACGCGCGCGTGAAGGCCGAGGAGCAGAAGCTCACGCGCAGGCTCGACGACCAGCGGCGCGCGGCGGAGGCGTCGCACCGGCAGCG
Organism: Deltaproteobacteria bacterium; assembly: GCA_018266095.1. Taxonomy (GTDB): domain Bacteria; phylum Myxococcota; class Myxococcia; order Myxococcales; family 40CM-4-68-19; genus CAIWCD01. The sequence goes on along the minus strand of JAFEBC010000558.1, from coordinate 1,834 downwards.
CAGCACGGGCACGCGGCTGAAGGACAAGTACGACTCGGACGCGCGGACGCTGATGGCCGACCGCAAGGCGGAGATGGCCGAGGAGGTGCACGGGCGCAGCGTGGAGAAGACGCGGGCGCAGCTTGCGCGCGTGCAGGGCCAACGTGATGCGATCGAGGTGCAGAAGCAGCTCGGCGGCGCGGTGTTCGCGCAGTGGGAGCCGGCGCCGATGACCCAGCTCTTGGCGCTGCAGCGGCAGGAGCTGCGCAGCGGCGGCACTGAGCACGGCAGCGACCGCGTGCTCCTGCGCGAGCTCGCGTTGGTGGTGCGGAGGGAGGATCGGATCCACGTGGCGGGGCCGAATGGCAGCGGCAAGACGACCCTGCTGCGTGCGTTGCTCGCGCAGTCGAAGCTGCCGCCGGCGCGCGTGCTTTGGCTGCCTCAGGAGCTGACGGAGGCGGAGGTGCACGCGCTACTCGAGTCGGTGCGTGCGCTCGGCCCCGAGCAGAGGGGGCGCGTGCTGTCGATCGTCGCGGCGCTCGGCGTGGATCCCGCGCGGCTGCTCGCGTCGGCGCGGCCGAGTCCGGGCGAAGCCAAGAAGCTGCTGCTCGCGCTGGGACTTGGCCTGCAGGCGTGGCTGCTCGTGCTCGACGAGCCGACCGACCACCTCGATCTGCCCTCGATCGAGCGGCTGCAGTCCGCGCTGGAGGCGTACCCGGGCGCGCTGCTTGTGGTCACGCACGACGACGCCCTCGCCCGCGCCTGCACTGAAAATCGCTGGACCCTGCAGGACGGCCAGCTCTTGGTGAGCGCCGTCGAGTGCTCTCCCACCCCGTACAATTCCGCGGTTCGTGCGCGCTGAATTTGAGGCACACTGCGGCGCGTGACCCTTCGATTCTCCAACGCGATCGTGGTCGGCGCCTCCTCTGGAATCGGCGAGGCCCTCGCGCGCGAGCTAGTGGCCGCGGGCTGCAACGTGGCCCTCCTCGGCCGCCGCCAGGACGCGCTGAACACCATCGCCGGCCAGCTCGGCCCCAAGGCGCGCGCGTTCGCCCACGACGTGCGCGCGTTCGACACCGTGCCCGAGCTGTTCGAGCGCATCGTCAAGGACCTGGGCGGGCTCGACCTCATCGTCTACGCGAGCGGCGCCATGCCCGACGTCGAGGTCGACGAGCACAGCTTCGAGAAGGACCTGGAGATGGTCGAGGTGAACGTCCTCGGCGCGATGGCCTGGCTCGAGCCAGCGGCGGCGAAGTTCACGGCGGCGCGCGGCGGCACCATCATCGGCATCTCGTCGATCGCGGGCGAGCGCGGACGGCGCGGCAACCCCGCCTACTGCGCCACCAAGGCGGCCGTGACTGCGTTTCTCGAAGGCCTGCGCAACCGCTGCGCGCGCTCAGGCGTGAACGTGGTCACCATCAAGCCCGGCTTCGTCGACACCGCGATGACGCGCGGGAAGCCCGGCCTGTTCTGGATGATCTCGGCGCAGGAGGCGGCGCGCACCACGCTCGCGCTCGCGGCCAAGGGCAGCTCCATCAGCACGTTCGTGCCCTGGCGTTGGAGCCTCGTCGCGCTCATCGTGCGCATGCTGCCGTCGTTCATCATGCGGAAGCTCAACTTCTGATGCGGGCGCGCGCGGACAGCTTGCGGGCCCGCGCGGGCGTGCGCGTCCACGATTCGTTCGGGCGGGCGCTCTTGTCGGCCTCGCGCTTCGAGGCGCCGCGGTCGGTCGACGAGCTGCGCGCGCTCTTCGCTCGCGCGTCCGCCGAGGGCATGCCGCTCACGCTGCGCGGCGCGGGGCGCAGCTACGGTGACGCCTCGCTCAACACGCCAGGCCTCGTGGTCGACGGCCGCG